>DATFZA010000750.1:0-8782 GCA_035314765.1 Bryobacteraceae bacterium | reverse complement strand
TCGCATGGAGCTGCATGGAGAAGGCGACGGCACGCAGTTTCCCCGGCTATTCATTCCGCAGCAAAGCGAGATCAATAAGGAGACCACGCCGTATCTGTTGCTCGCCAAATCGCTCAACCTAGTCCAGCCGGCGGCGAATCCCCAAACCGGAGCCCAGGAGTTTGTGGTGGTGACCAAGGACGAGAACGGCTTCGATACCGATCCCATTTATCTGGGCAAAGTCTTTTCCGAGAGCGTAAGCAAGCTGGACCGCCGGAACGCCGATCTGATCCGGGATTACGTGCAAAAGCTGCTCAGCTCAAAAGAGAATCAGCTCGAGGCCAAGCGCTCTGAGATTCAGCGTGCCATCGTCGCCGAAGTCGATGCGATCAAAGCTGAGCGCGGCGGTAACATTCAGGACGAAGTCTACAAACAATTCCTGGATGGCGGACGGAAGGCAGTTGCCATTCTGAAGCAGGAGGCCTGAGGGCATGCGCCAGGGAAGATGCACCAATTTCGGCAACTGTGGAGTCGCGGACCGGCGCGAGCTGGTGACTGCGGCGCCGGGACAGGAACTGGTTTGTCCGGAATGCCGCCGAGCCCTTTCTGAAATCGACAAACCCTCGCGTGGGCCGTCTCCTCTTTGGGTGGTTGGCTTTATCGTTCTTCTGCTCGGCTTCGGCTATGCAGGCTGGCTGCTGCTGCATCGTTCCTCAACGGCCCCAAATACGGCGCCGGTGCTTGGCAGCGGCGCACCGCCGTCCGGTCCCAAGCCGTCTTCAAGTGATGTGGTGCTGCGTCTGCACGGCTCCAATACCATCGGCGCGCAGTTGGCCCCGGCGCTCGCCGAAGCGTTCTTGAAGGCGCAGGGAGCGCAGGACGTCTCTACCAAGAGCACCGGTGCGGATGAGTCTGCGGTGACCGGCAGCTTCTCCGGCAAGACCCAAGCGATCGAGATCCAGGCCCATGGTTCCGCTACCGCTTTTCAGGATCTCGCGGCGGGCAAGTGCGATATTGGCATGGCTTCCCGCAAGATTCAGGCGGCGGAAGTCTTGAGTCTTTCTTCGCTGGGGGACATGACCAGCCCGGCCTCCGAGCACGTGCTCGGCTTGGATGGGCTCGCGGTGATTGTGAACCGGAGCAACTCGCTTTCGGCTCTTTCCGAGCGGGACATCGCCCGTATCTTCACCGGCGACGTCAAGGATTGGAAAGAAGTGGGTGGCTCCGGCGGAACCATCAAGCTATACGCGCGCGATGACAAGTCCGGCACATACGATACGTTTCGGTCACTGGTCTTGAGAGGCAAACCGTTGGCGCCCGATACGGTGCGCGTTGAAGACAGCCGGGAGTTGTCCGGAAAAGTGGCGCAAGACGCCGACGCCATCGGCTTTGTAGGACTGCCTTACGTGTTGGACGCTAGAGCCCTCGCGATTTCGGAAAACGGCACCAAAGCGCTATTGCCCACTGCGCTGACCGTTTCGACGGAAGACTATTTGCTTTCGCGCCGTCTGTATCTGTACACCGCCTCCAATCCAAAGGACCCGATCGTACGGCGCTTCGTGGATTTTGCGCTGGGAAAAGCGGGCCAGGACGTGGTGGCCGCCAACGGCTTCGTCGCCCAGAACGTGAAGGCCCAGTTGGTGAAGGTGGTTGCCGATGCTCCAGCGGACTACAAGCGCTTGACTGACGGCGCGGAGCGGCTTTCGCTGAATTTCCGTTTCCGCACGGGAAGCAGCACGCTGGACAACAAGGCCCTGCCCGACCTGGACCGCGTGACTTCGTTCATCTCCGATTTGAAGTACAGTGGCAACGACGTCATGCTGTTTGGCTTCGCCGATAGCACCGGCAGCCGGGATGCCAACTGCCGTTTGTCGAAAGACCGGGCCAAGGTCGTCAGCGACCAGTTCGGCCAGCGCGGCTTGAACCCATCGACCGTCAATGGATTCTGTTCGGATCTTCCGGTGGCGTCGAACGACACCGAAGAAGGACGCGAGAAGAACCGGCGGGTGGAGATCTGGGTGAAGAAGCACTGAGGCGCGATTCGCCGGCCGATTGGCCCGTCCCTAAGCATCCAGAGACATTTGGACGCTGACTTCTAGCGCCATTCGACTCCCCTTGCGCTTCGACAAGAAATCGTGTATTCTTTTGTAGAAGCAAAAGGGGAAGGCATGCCCACCACTAACCGCGTCGAGCTTCCGCAAGGAACTCTGGACCTCCTCATTCTGCAGACGCTCGCACTTGAGGCTCAGCACGGCTGGGCCATCTCCGAGCGCGTCCAGCAGATTTCCAGCGACGTGCTGCGCATTCAGCAAGGCTCGCTTTATCCCGCCCTCCACCGCCTGGAGCGGCGCGGCTGGATCAAGGCTCGCTGGGGAACTTCCGAAAATAATCGCCGCGCCAAATATTACGAACTCACCAAGAGCGGACGCCGGCAGCTTGAACTCGAGAAGGACGCCTGGGTAAAGCTGACCGCCGCCATGGCCCAAGTGCTCGGAACCGCGTAGGAGCCACGCATGCTCACGGATGTCATTTTCCGTCTACGTTGCCTGCTGAGGCGTAAGAAAGTAGAAACGGAACTCGACGACGAACTCCGCTTTCACTTCGACCAGCAGGTCGAAAAGTACCTTCATTCGGGGTTGACGCACGAAGAAGCCGTGCGGAGCGCCCGCTTGTTCTTCGGCGGAATGGATCAGGTTAAGGAGGAATGCCGCGACGCGCGCGGCGTGCAGCTTATGGAAACTTTTTTTCTGGATATTCGTTACGGGTTGCGCATGCTGCGCAAGAAGCCCGCTTTCACCCTGGTGGCCATTTTGACGCTCGCGCTGGGAGTGGGAGCCAATACCGCCATCTTCAGCATCGTGAACGCGGTATTGCTGCGTTCTCTTCCTTACCGCGACCCCGATCGTTTGGTAAGGATCCTTAGCAACAACCCCGGCGTAGGCTTGCGGGACATTCCGTTTTCCGTGCCCGAACTGGACGATCTTAGAACTCGATCCGGGGTCTTTGAAGACGTGAGCGCAATCGGTGGAGGTAGCGTCAATTTGACTGGCGCCAGGCAGCCCGAGCGTCTGGAGTTCATCGTTACCTATCCCAACTACTTTTCCATGCTGGGTGCGACCCCTCAAATTGGCCGGTTATTGGGTTCCCAGGACTTCGCTCTTGGCTTCGCTTCGGCAGCGGTAATCAGCGATGGCCTGTGGCGCCGTTCCTATGGCGCCGATCCCAGTGTTCTGGGCCGCACCCTGCATCTCGACAACGATCCGTACACCATTGTCGGTGTTCTTCCTCCCGGATTTCGTCATCCCGGACCTACGATTTCCGGAAACGCGGAGGTATTTCTAACCGCCGGATTTAGCGCCGACCCCGCTCCCAAGCCGGCCCGCGGCGCCCGGATCCTGCCTGCGGCGATCGGACGGCTCAAGCCGGGTCTGACACTGCCGCAAGCTCAGGCGAGGCTAACGGCCATGGCTGCCGAACTGCGCCACGACTTTCCCGCCGATTATCCAGCGCGGGCCCAGTGGACGATTGAGATCCAATCGTTGCAGGAGTCCTTGGTGGGCAATGTTCGGCCAATGTTGCTGGTCCTGATGGGCGCCGTAGTCCTGATTGTTTTTATTGTCTCGTTGAATATTGCCAATCTGCTGTTGGCTCGCGCTTCGGGACGCCAACAAGAAATGGCGGTGCGGCTGGCGATGGGCGCGAGCCGCGGCCGCATGATACGCCAGATGCTGACTGAGTCCTTGCTTCTGTCACTGATCGGAGGCCTCGCCGGAATTGCCACCGCGATTGGTACTCTGAGTTTCATCCTGCACTTTGTTCCGTCGAACATTCCCAGGCTGAGCGAAGTGAACATCGACTGGAGAGTGCTGGCGTTTGCTCTGCTGATTTCGCTGCTAACGGGTCTGCTGTTTGGACTTGTACCAGCCATCCACTCTTCCAGATCCGATCTCACACTGCAAATCCGAGAAGGGTCTCGCGGTTCCGGCTACGGCGCCAAAACCGGCCGTTTGCGGGATGCTCTAATCGTCTCGGAACTGGCATTTGCCGTTGTTTTGATGGTGGGCGCCGGTTTGCTGCTGCGCACGCTACGCGAACTGCTTCAGGAAAATCCAGGCTTCAACCCAACTCATGTTGTCGCCGCGAACGTATGGCTGCCACTACCCAACGATCCCAAAGTGGATCCTTATCTCGGTGTGGCCCGCAAAGCCACTTTCAATCGAGAACTGCTGCGGCGAATGAAGGCGATTCCGGGAGTTGAACTTGCTGGGCTCACCTCGGCTTTACCCGCTACGGCTCTGAACAATCTCGACAGCAACGCCTTGACCATTGAAGATCGTCCGATCGAATCCTCGCAAAATCTGCGCGCCGAGATAATTCGGATAAGCCCCGATTATTTTAGAGTGATGCAGGCTCCTCTCGTGCGTGGCCGCTTTTTTGCGGAAAGCGACGAAGACGGCAAACAGCGGGTGGCAATTATCGATGAAACCACCGCTCACCGCTACTGGACGGATCGCGATCCGCTGGGCCGGCGGCTTCGCTTCGGCCAGGATCCCACGCAACCGTGGATGACCGTAGTGGGTGTGGTCAAGGACATCAAACATGATGGGCTGGATATCGACGGCGTCCCGCACATCTTTGTCTCGATCTATCAAAGCGGGGACCGGCAACTCGGCGTCGTGTTGCGCACGTCTCTGCCTGCATCCCTGCTCGAACGTCAGATTCGGCGTGAAGTCCAAAGCATTGATCCCGGCTTGCCGGTATTTGATGTGTCGTCCATGAATGACGTGATCGACAGGTCGCTGGCCGCACGCCGTTTTTCCGCCGGCCTGGTCGGCGGATTCGCTGGGCTGGCGCTTCTTCTGGCGTCCATCGGAATTTATGGCCTGTTGGCCTTTATGGCCGGACAAAGGTCCCGCGAAATTGGCCTGCGGATCGCGTTGGGGGCTGGGCCGGCTGACGTCCTAAAACTGTTCTTGCACAAGGGTGTCGTGCTGGCTAGCGCCGGAATCGTGGCCGGCGTTATCGTTTCCGCATCAACCGCCTCAATCATGGCGAGCTTGCTCTACGGTGTTCGCCCCCACGATCCGGCCGTGTTTCTGGCCGTGCCTCTGCTTTTGCTTGCGGTCTCCGTGCTGGCCAGCTACCTGCCGGCGCGGCGCGCAACGAAAGTAGACCCAATGTTTGCGCTTAGGGAGGTATGAATTCGTCATGAAACAAATGCCAATAGTCTTGTCGTTGGCTGTACCAATCCTTACCGTCGTCGCCTGGGGACAGGACACCAAGACCGCTGCGGCGCCAACGATCGCTTCCGCCATCGACCGTGAGATCGGCGCCGTTGAAAAGGAAATTCTGGAAGCGGCAGAAGCGATGCCCGAAAACAAATACAACTTCTCACCGGAGAGCTTGAACATTCCGGGAAGCGATTACAAAGGTGTGCGCACGTTTGCCTTCGAGGTCAAGCATGTCGCCGCTTCCAACTATGCGATATGGTCGCCGCTTACCGGTGAGAAGTTCCCGGCGGACTTCCTGGGCGGGAACGGCCCTGAGAGCGTGAAGACCAAAGCGGAGATCGTTCAGTTTCTCAAGGATTCTTTTGCGCTGGGTCACCGGGCAGCGGCTACCTTGACCACGCAGAACATGTTGCAGAACGCGGAGGGAAGCAAATCGTCCCGCCTGCACCGGGCAACATTTGCCGTCGCTCACGCCTTTGACCATTACGGACAGATGGTGGAGTATTTGCGGATGAACGGAATCGTGCCGCCCGCAAGCCGCGGGAAGCCGGAATGAAGCGGTTTTCGCTTGCGCCGATTGCGATCACTCTGCTTGCCGTCTGGGGAACGAGTCTCTAGTCTAGCAGAATCGAGCTCCTCGTCCCGCGGTTTCCCGAGCGGACGAGACGCTGGTAATGTGGGACGACATCGGGAACAAGCTCATCGCCAGGGCCCTGGATTTTCCCGGAGACCAGTACGATTTCAAGCTGGAGGAAGACCAGCGTACATTTGCGCAGAATCTGTTTTTCTGACGCCCTTCCCCTCACTTACGTTCGGGGTTCCGAAATAGTGCTGAACCCCTCAAGGCATGCTCCGGCTCATGCGCGCGATGTCCATCCGCACCACCTGCGCCGTCATCCCATCCACCACATGTCCGCACGACCCGTCGCGAGACGTTTGCAAGACCACTAGCGCCTTACGCCTTCAGATACCAAGGCACGCTCACCAGGATGATCCTTTGGCTGCCACGCAGCAGGAGCCAGGTCTTCAGGATTTCGGCCCGCTGGTTGTGCAGAAAATAGTGATACCAGTGGTGCTCCACCAATTCCGGGAGCACAACCACAACTTGCCGGCTGGGATTCTCTTTCTCGACCTTGAGCACGTACTCCAAAATGGGCGTCAGAATCCAGCGGTACGGCGATGGGAGAATAACCAGTTCGGGCGGCGGCAGGCCGGCCTCCTTGGCGGGAACTTCAGCGAGTTCTCTCCATCGCCGGCAGAAAGCGGAGCTGATCTCTTCGCTCTCGACGTCGACGTAGACAGCGCGCACTTCGTGGGAAAGCTTAAAGGCAAAGCGCAAGGCGCTCTGGCTGATCTTGTTCCAACCACCAATCGGGCTGATCACTAGCGGAGGCTGCAGTTGCTGGAAATCCGCCGGGTCCTCAGTGGCGGTCTCCTCTCTAACGCTATCGTAGTGGTGGCGCACCCGGATCATCAAAATGAGGATCAACGGAATCAGCAAGACGGTGACCCATGCGCCTTCCAGAAATTTGGCGGCGAGAACGACCATGGTGGTAACGGCGGTGGCGAATGCGCCGAACCCATTGATCAACATGCTGCGCCAATGACCTCCCTGGCGCCACCAATGCATCACCATGCCTGCTTGAGAAAGCGTGAAGGCCAGAAAAGCGCCCACGGCGTACAGCGGAATCAAACGGTCCGTGACACCTCCGAAAAGAAATAACAAAAGTCCGGTGAGCACGGCCAGCCCGATGATGCCTTGTGAATACACTAAGCGCCGCCCCGTGGAGGCGAGGGAGTGAGGCAGGTAGCTGTCGATGGCCAGGATGCGGCAAAGCCGTGGAAAGTCGGCGAAAGCAGTGTTGGCGGAAAGCGAAAGCACCAGCAGAATGGAACCAATGGAAACGTAGTAGAAAATGCCTTTTCCAACCACGGCGCGCAACAGCATGGATAGCACGCTCTCGTAGTTCTTATTGGGATCGGTCGCGGCGATGTGGTACGCGGCGGCCAGATAAGCGATTCCGAGCAGCAAGAGCATCAACAGGGCAATGATGACGGTGAGGGTTTTCTGGGCGTTGGGCGCCGTCGGCTCGCGAAAAGCCTTTACCCCGTTGGAAACGGCTTCCACGCCGGTCATCGCCGCGCAACCGCTCGAAAAGACTTTCATCAGCAACCACACGCCGACCGCGGCACTGGCGGCTGGCATCGCCGGCAGGCTTTCCACCGGCATGGGGTGACCGCCGGCCAAGAGGGCTTTGACCACGCCCATCCCGAGCAGGGTGAACAGGCAGCCTATAAAAAGATAAGTGGGGATCATGAACGCCACACCGGCTTCCCGCACTCCCCTTAGGTTGATAATCGTGACCACAAACAAAATGCCGAGGCAGATCTCTAGCGTATGAGGCTGGAGGCTCGGCACGGCGGACACCAGCGCGCCAACCCCGGCCGAAATTCCGACCGCGGCGGTGAGCACGTAGTCGATCATCAGCGCCGCGGCAGCCAAAATTCCGGCGCCAGCGCCGAGGTTTTCCCGAGCCACCGTGTACGAACCGCCTCCACTCGGATAGGCGGCGATCGTCTGCCGGTAGGAAAAATACAGGATTGTCAGCAGCACGACAATGCTAATGCTGATGGGCATGATGTAGGCGATGCCCGCCGCTCCGAGTGGTATCAGCAATGTCAGCGCGGCTTCGGGACCATACGCGGCGGAACTGAGCGCATCCAGTCCAAAGATTGGGATGCCGGCGGCAGCGCCGATCTTCTCGGCGCGTTCCTCTTTAGACGCCATGGGCCGTCCGAAGACAATATCCAAAAGGGGCATTAGAGTATTCTCCCCTAAAGCGCCGGAAAAAATCTTCCATGGATGCACCGTTAGCGAGGGGATCGGCGCTCGGTCCCCTCACTGACGTTCGGGGGTGGACAGGGGCTAGACAGGCCCCGGTAGAAATCTTCTGGCGATGCCTTGCACTTCTACACGTTGTTGTGGCAATATGTAGAAGCGCGAGGTACTGAGAATGACACTGGCGAAATCGGAGTTGCCCCAAGGCACACTCGACTTGCTGATCCTGAAAACCGTCGCCCTTGGCCCGGTGCACGGCTACGCCATCGCCCAGCGCCTGCAACAGGTGTCGCGCGATGTAGTGCAGGTGCCGCAAGGCTCGCTTTATCCGGCGTTGCACCGGCTCGAAAACCGCGGCCTGCTTGCCGCGGATTGGAAAAACACAGAGACCGGGCGCGAGGCCAAGTTCTATCGCCTCACTCGCAAAGGCCGGGCACAGTTGGAAGCGGAAACCGCCAGTTGGCAACGCCTGACGAAAGCAGTCGCGTTGATCCTCACTATGTCGGAGGGAGGCGCCGAATGAATTGGCTGGGCCGTAAACGGCATGAGGATCGACTGGAGAAAGAACTAAGCTTCCATCTGGACCAACACGTGGCCGATCTCGTCGCGCAAGGAGTGGAACCCGCCGAAGCGCGGCGCCAGGCCAGGCTAGCTCTCGGAGGTCCGGAACAAGTGAAGGAACAGTGCCGCGACGCGCGCCCCACCCGTTGGCTGGAGGACTTGGGGCAGGATT
>DATFZA010000749.1:0-21544 GCA_035314765.1 Bryobacteraceae bacterium | reverse complement strand
GCCCGTCCAATGCGACTTTGCGCAGGCGCCCGCTGGACTCGCCGATGTACACATTTCCGGCTGCGTCTATGGTCACCGTCACCGGCTCAATTGCCGCGGCAATCGCCGGTCCGCCGTCTCCGGAATCCCCGAATTCGCCGTTGCCGGCGACGGTGGTGATCTGCCCTTCAAGCGATACTTTACGAATGACGCCGTTGTTGGCGTCCGCGATATACAGATTGCCTGCGCTATCGGAGGCCACACTGGTCGGAAAGTTCAGAGCCGCCGCGATAGCTGGACCGCCATCGCCGGAATAGTCCGCTTGGCCGTTGCCGGCGACCGTGACGATCTTCCCGTCTGGCGATACCTTGCGCACTCGATTATTGTTGGAATCCGCAATGTAGAGATTCCCGGCGCCGTCCACCGCTAAGCCTGCGCCGCCATGGCTAAAGTCAAGTTCCGCCGCCACTGCTGACCCGCCGTCGCCGGAATAACCCGGTGGTTGGTAGGCGTTGCCGGCGATGGTATTGATGTTGCCGTCGACCGATATCTTGCGGACAATGCTGTCAGACCAGTCCGCCACGTAGACGTTGCCAACGGAGTCAACCACAACTTCCGCCGGAAAGCGAAATTCGGCGGCGACCGCTGGTCCGCCATCGCCGGAATAGCCGTACCCTCCATTGCCGGCGATGATGGTGATCGTCCCATCTGGCGATATCTTGCGAATGACAAGGTTGCTGGTGTCGGCGACGTATATGTTGCCAGCGCTGTCTACGGTCACACCCAACGGCTCGGCAAGTGCCGCAGCGATCGCCGCTCCGCCATCGCCCGAAAATCCGAAAAAGCCATTGCCGGCCACGACAGATAAGATCCCGGAAGGACTGACGCGAAACACTCGGTTATTTCCCTGGTCCGCCACGAGAACATTCCCGGCCGCGTCAACCGCGCAGGCGCAGATCTCGAGCCCGTTTGCGCTCAAAGGCGCATTCAGGGCCGGGAGCGGTGTGTTAGGGAACACAAAATCGTTGCCCGCGACCGTCGTAATCACTGGCTGGCCCAGACAGACGCTCAGCGTGACTTGCAGCAAGATAATTAAACGCATAGCCGATCAAGTGCATAGATGCTATCACAACCATGGCGGGGGTGTTTTTAGAGCAATCTTGGAAGTTGACCTCTGCCAGCCAAATTTAGCCGCAGCCAGGTTTCATCACGCGTTCGGCGGCGCCCACAACATCTCGATCGCAGCTTCCCTCTTTTTTGCACGAAGAGGCAAGAAGTAATCAGAAAGCCAAGCGCATAGACAGTCTCTGCGAATCCGTACATAGCGCTTATTCGACCAAACTGCCTTAACGGTGTGCACGGTTCGCCCATTTATCGGCGAATTTCCAGCGGATCGTTATATTCGGCTATCGTTTCCTCGGCGCTGGCCACGGCGCGCTACACCTGCTCAGCTTACGCTTTGAATGGCAAAACGGCCATTACCCGCGACGGGATTGTCTCATGGAGGTAGACCGTAACCTATTGAGGCTCGCAAATACAACGACACTTGACGCGAGTTGTGGGGCAGGTTGGCATCCCAAACGCCGGTTTAACAATCGCGCCCGCCACTCAGAAGCTCGCACCGGGCCGGGGCGGCCCACTAATTCGGAAGGAACTCGTAATCTCGAAGCCGCCCGAAGCTCCGTTGTGCGAGCGAGTTCCTCAAAAGAAAACCTGCTTGAGGCCACGCGCCCAGGGGACACTGCTGCGATCGTTGAAGAGGACGATTTCGAACACCAGCCGGCAATGGCCCCATCCGCTGTCCGCGCATCCTTCGGCGGCTTGTGGGTTCCGCCAGACATTCGCGCCTACGCGATTCACCCTAGAGTTGCCGGCCGAATCATGTAGGCCCTCTTTAGCCTCGGAGGCAGAGCTTGGCTAATTGATGAATTCTTAGCGCGCCTCGCCGATACGGAGGGTATGAAGTGTCTTCCGCTGATCTATATAGTCTTGGGCAGCCTGGGAGCGACGGCCCAGACCGGTTCCGGCCAACCTGCGGATGGCCCCGCCCCCGCAAGCAACATTATTACGACGGGTGCCGTCCAGACTTTGACGCTCGATCAGTGCGTTGAACTTGCCCTGCAGAAGAACCATAAGCGTCCGGCGTCGCAGTTCGCCGTGGCGGTCGCGGAGGCGCAACATCGTCAAGCGCTGGCGGGATATTGGCCGCAAATAACCGCCAAAGCGGGGTACGAACGGCTTAGCGACCCGTTGAACTTTGTGTTTGGGGGTTTGAGTCTCCAGCTTCCCGCGCAGTCGTTCAGCATTCCCGGCGGCGCCGCCATCGTCAACCTGCCCGCTAACGCTTTCGGGCCGGGATTCCCGCCTAGCAACATCCAGCTTCCAGTTAGCTTTCCCGGTCAGACCATAAACACGCCGGCACAGACGTATCCGGTTCCCCAACAAAACGTTAAGGTGATTGACCAGAATCTGGTGATGGGTACCGTGGACGGCACCTGGCTGCTGTACGACGGCGGCATGCGCAAGGGGTATCGGCAACAATCGGGCGGAAATCTCGCGATGATGCAGCAAGAAGCGCGGCGGACCGATCTCGAAATCGTCGACAGTGTCCGGCGGATTTATTGGGGCGCTGTATTGGCGCGGCAACTGCACAAAGTAGGATCGGACACGCTGGAGCGGATGGAGGCTACGCTGCAGCTCACTGAAACCATGTACAAGGGCGGCTCCGGTAAAGTGACCAAGGCAGACTACCTGGACAATCAGGTGATCGTCGAAACCATCCGCGCCATCGATGCGGAGCTCGAGAAGAACGAGACCTTGACGCAGGCCGCCTTGGCGAACACCATGGGCCTCGATTGGAAATCGTCGGTTCAGCCTGCCGCGCAAGAGATTCCCTTTGAGCCGTACTCGGGCGAACTGGAAGAGCTGGCCGCCAAATCCTACCAGTTCAATCCCGATTGGAACAAGCTGGAAGCGGGACTGCGCGCCGCCGAAGGTGTTTTGACCACCGCCAGGAGCGGCTACTTTCCCAAGCTGGCGCTGACCGGCGAGCTGCGCAAGGGCTGGAATGGCGGCTACGATACGGGGTTCGCCACCCACCAGAACTTGAACGGTTGGACCGGGGGCGTCGGCCTGGAAATCCCCATCTTCGATGGCTTGCTGACGCGCAACAAAATGAGCGAGGCACAGGCTCGTGTCCAAGAGATCAAGCAGACGCAGTTTCTGTTGCGGGACGGACTCGCGCTTCAGATCAAGGATCTGTTACTGGGGCTGGGCGCCGCTGTGAAGACCAGTCAGGCCACTCTGCGAGCGATGACCGCCGCGCGGGACAACCGGGATTTGAACACGCGCGCCTACCAAAACGAGTTGGTCGACACGGAGAAGGTGATCCGAGCCCAGTTGCTCGAAGCGCTGATGACCGCTCAGCACTATAAGGCCCGCTACGACCACATATCGATTCTGTCGCAGCTCAGCGTCGTCGTGGGAACTGAAGTTCGCGAACAGTTGAATCGGCCCTAGTGAGAACTTATGCGAGAACTTCGGATGAGAGCAAGCATGACCCGGCGATTGGCTGCCCGGATCTGTCTACTGCTGGCGGCCGTCCCGCTAGGCACGCGGGGCGCGGAAGCTCCGGTGCACTTTCGCCTGGGTATGTCGGAGAACATGATCTCTACCGATGTCAACGAGGGCGACGCCAAATTGGCCATGGAGGCTTGGCGCGCCGCGGTTGCCAAGCAGTCGGGAATTGTCGTCGACCTAGACATCCTGCCCATTGCCAAACTGGTGCGCGCGGTTCAGCAGCGGCAAGTGGATGCCTTCACTACCACGGCAGTGGAGTTTCCGGAGGTCGAAAACTACGCCAGTCACTATCTGGTCATGGATGAGGCGAGCGCCAAGGGCGGCGACGAGTATCTGCTGCTGGTTCACGACGACAGCGGGATCCGGAGTGTCGGCGAGCTGCGCCATAAGACTCTCAACGTTTTCGACCACCCCAAAATGTGTCTGGCCTCGATCTGGCTCGAATCCCTGCTCTCTTCCTCCAACTCGGGCGCCACGCCTGACTTTTTCGGCCGCATCACCACCCAAACCAAACTGTCGCGCGTGGTGTTGCCGGTCTTTTTCCGCCAGACCGACGCCTGCCTGGTCACGAGGCGCGGTTTTGGCACGATGTGTGAACTCAACCCGCAGCTCGGACGCAAACTGAGAGTGGTCGCCAGTTCTCCCAAGCTGATCTCCAGTGTGATGACCTTTCACAAGGACTTGCCCGCGGACCGCAGGCAGACGATGCAGACGGCGATCCTCAGTTTGTCCAAGACCGCGGCCGGCCAACAGGCTCTCATACTATTTGAGACTTCCCAACTGATAGCCGGTGATTCCTCTGTTTTGAGAAACACCCTGGATCTGCTCAAAGCCCACGACCAACTGCGCCTGAAAGCCGCCTCAAGGAAGTAATGGCCGCAGCGCGCCGGAGGACCAGCATCGGGGCCGCGGCCGCTGTGGCGCTCTGCCTGTTTTTCAGCGCGCGGTTATGCGCTGCCGCGTCCGCCACCTCCAATGGACCGCGAATTCCGTTCCGGCTGGCCTTGTCGCATCGCCTGTTCCTGAACCTGAACGAAAACGACGCGCGCGCCGCGGTCAAGGCCTGGTCGGAATTGGTGGCTGGGCAGTCGCGCATGGAAGTTGTGGGAGGGCCACAAGTGCTCGAATCCGACGAGATTGTGCGGGCCATCGCCAATCACTTGGTGGACGGATTTTCGATCACCACGCCGGAATACGCCAAACTTGAGCGTTTCGTCGATCCGGTCATCTTCCTGGATGACGCTACCGCCAAAAACGGGATCGAGTATTTGCTTCTGGTACGGCAAGACAGCGGCATCCCTGACCTCGCGGGCCTGCGCGGCCGCAGCCTGCTGGCCTTCGACCATGTCAGCATGACGCTGGCGCCAGCCTGGCTGGAGACAACATTGGCGGCCGCGAGCCTGGAAGCGGCGGACCGTTTTTTTGGCCGCGCCGCCAAATCCACCCAGGTCTCGCAAGCCGTCCTCCCGGTGTTCTTCGGGCGCGCCGATGCCTGCCTGGTGACCCGCCGCGCCTTTGACACCATGTGCGAGTTGAACCCGCAACTGCGCCAGAGACTGCGGATACTGGCGGTATCTCCGCCGGTTGTGGCGGCGTTGATGGGCGCTCACAAGGACGCCCCGTTTGAGATCAAGACCAACTTGCGCAAAGCGCTGCTCGAATTGAACCAGACTCCGGCTGGCTTGCAAATCCTCACCTTGTTCCAGTCCCAGCGGATCGTCGCGCGGGATAGCGCCGCGCTGCGGCCATCGATCGAGCTGCTGGAACAATATGAGCGGCTGCTAGCCCGGCGGGCCGGAGGAAAACGATGATCCCTGCGCCCGGCAAAACCAAACGGTATTCTTTCCCGATTCGCATTCCGCAAGGGATCACCGCTAGGATCTCGGGATTGTCTTGGACCATCACGCTCTCAACCTTGTTGGTCTTCGTTGCCGCTAGCATTCCGGAGCAGAAACGGGATCTCTTTGATGGTCTTCAATCCAAAGCTCTCAGCATTTCGTCCTCGCTGCACGAAGTGGCGTCGAGCTCGGCCGTCACCGCCGACTACAGCAGTTTGGTCGAGCACTGCGTGCAGGTACTAGCGGCCGATAAAGCCATTGAATACTTGGTCGCGACCAAGGCGGACGGCTTCTCGATCGTCATCTCCCGGGACGGCTGGCGGACCGAGCAGCTCGGCTCTTACTGGCGGCCGGCGGAACGTTCACCCCACAGCGCAATCACGCGTGTACCATTGTTCAACAAGCGTGTATTCCACTTCGCCGTTCCGCTAGACTATTCGTCCATCCAATGGGGCTGGATCAACGTTGGACTGGCGCTCGACGCCTACGACCAGAGTGTTGGCCGGATCTACACGCGTACCGCGATACTGGCGATTCTATGCGTTACCGTCAGTCTGATCGCATCCGTGATCTACGCCCGGCAACTGGTTCGCCCGATCCTGGGCCTGCAGACGGTGGTGGGCAAGTTAGCCGAAGGAGATCTGTCGGCCCGCGCCTCGATCCATACCCGCGATGAGATCGAGAGCCTGGCGCAATCGTTCAACTCGATGGCCGAGTCGCTGGCGCAACGCGACCGCATTCTGGAAAGCGTCCGTTTCGCCGCTCAGCAGTTCCTGAGCGCCGCCGGCTGGCAGACCGTGATTCAGGATGTGCTTGCCAAGCTTGGTCAATCCGCACAAGCCAGCCGGGCCTTTGTTTTTGAGAACCATCCCGGGGAAGAACAGGGCTTGGTGGGAACGGTGCGGTATCAATGGACCGCGCCCGGCCTAAAAGAGGGACTGGCTGCGTACCCGGCCTATTCGCGCTCCTCCAATTCGCGATGGGAACCCGCTGCGGCCAGTCTGCGGCGCGGCGAAGTAGTTTCGACGCAAGCCCCGGACGGCGGCGAGGCCGGACCATGCTCGTCTATTCTCATTCCTCTCGAAGTGGCGGGCGAATGGTTCGGCTTTCTGGGCGTGGAAGACTGGACTCGCCAGCGCCAATGGAACCATGCCGAGAGCGATAGCTTTCGCGCCGCGTCGGGAATTCTGGGCGCCTCCATCACGCGCCAGCAAGCGCAAGAGTATGTCGACAACATCCTGCGGTCCATGGATGAATCCCTCATCGTCACGGATCCCGATCTGCGCATTCGCCGCGTGAATCCGCGCACGCTCGATTTGCTGGACTACCGGGAGGAAGACCTGATTGGCCAACACGCCGGCCAAGTTATGCGGGAGAGCGAAGGGCAGGGTCAAACGACCGGTGTGGAACGCATCTTTCGTACCCGATCGGGCAAGAATATCCCGGTGCTGTTTTCTTCCGCCGAGTTGCGCAATGGCCTGGGCTTGCTCGAAGGCTACGTGTGGCTGGGACAGGATGTCACCGAACTCAAGCGAGCGCAGGAGGAGTTAGTCCGGGCGCGCGACGAGGCCGAACAAGCCAATCGTTCGAAGAGTACTTTTCTGGCGAACATGAGTCACGAACTGCGCACGCCACTGAACGCCATTATTGGCTACAGCCAGATGCTGCAGGAGGATTGCGGCCTGGCGCCATCGGCGCAGTTCCGGCCGGATCTCGAAAAAATCGAGCGCAGCGGGCACATGCTGCTCGGAATCATCAACGATATCCTCGACCTCTCGAAGATCGAAGCGGGGCGCATGGAGCTGCGCCTGGAAACCTTTAGCGTGGCCGACGTTCTGCGCGATGTTCACGGCGCGGTGCAGCCGCTGGCGGCACAGCGGGGCAACCTTCTCGAGGTGGTCTGCCCGGACGCCGCCTGCGAAGGGTACGGCGACGTAGCCAAATTCCGCCAGAGTCTGCTGAATCTGGTCAACAACGCGTGCAAGTTCACCGAAAACGGCAAAGTGTCGATTGCGGTCCGGAAGGTTCGCGGCCCGCAGCGAACCGAGCTGGAAGTCCGGGTCTCCGATACCGGCATCGGCATCGATCCCAACCATCTGGGCAAGTTGTTTCAGCCGTTCTCGCAAGTGGACGGGTCGGCCACGCGGAAATATGGCGGCACGGGGCTCGGCCTGGCGATCAGCCGCAAGTTCTGCCAGATGATGGGCGGCGATATCACCGTCAAAAGCGAACTGGGGCGCGGTTCCGAGTTCTCCCTCCGCATCCCGGTTACTTTTGGCGAAATGAACGCGGTTGACACGCCCACAACTACGACGCAGAGAACTCAAATTGTGGAAATGACGCCTGGCGAAAAGGAAACGGTTCAACATGCATCGGATCTTGTTGGTCGAAGATAACGAACTCAGCCGGGACATGCTGGCGAGGCGTCTGGCCCGCTCCGGGTTTGCCATCCTGCTGGCGGTAGATGGGCAGCAGGCGGTGGAAACGGTGCGCCAGCAAAAGCCGGATCTGGTGTTGATGGACATGAGCTTGCCCAGCCTGGACGGCTGGTCCGCCACTCGTCTGCTAAAGGCCGATCCGCTCACGGCGAACATACCCGTGATCGCCCTCACCGCGCACGCCATGATCGGGGATCGCGAAAAAGCAATCGAAGCGGGCTGCGACGAGTTCGCGACGAAACCGGTGGACTTGCCAAAACTGCTAGAGGCGATAGCAAAGTTCTTGCCCGTCCGGGTGGAGACCTGCTCGTGAGACGGGAGCGGTGGGGAATAGTGCTGTGGGGGAAAAAATGAATGACACGAACCGCATCCTTTTGGTCGACGACGAGGAAGCCAATCGCGACATGTTGTCACGCCGATTGCAACGTAGCGGCTTCGCCGTGGATGTCGCCGCCGACGGAGAGTCCGCGTTGGCGCGCGTTCGCGATGGCGGCATCGACCTGGTCCTGCTCGATAGCATGATGCCCGGGTTGACCGGGGTGGACGTGTTGAAGCTGTTGCGTGCCGTCCACACAGCCGATCAATTGCCAGTGATCATGGTCACGGCCCTGAGCGAAAGTTCGAAAGTGGTAGAGGCGCTGAATCTGGGGGCCAACGACTATGTCACGAAACCCGTCGATTTCCCTATTGCGCTGGCTCGAATTCACTCTCAACTGGCCCGGAAAGCGGCGGAAAAAGCGCTTCGCAATAGTGAGGAACGCTACGCCCTGGCCGCGCGAGGGTCGAATGATGGTCTGTGGGATTGGGATCTGGTCACCCATCGGGTCTTCTACTCGGATCGCTGGAAAGCGATTTTGGGCTATGGACCGGACGAGATTTCCTGTACCGAAGAGGATTGGTTTTCACGCGTTCACCCCGACGAACTGCCCCTGTGGCGGCGGGATCTGGAAAGCCACTGGGCCGCCGCTTCCCCCGAGACGCTCGAATCCGAATTTCGCATGCTGCACCGGCTTGGTTCTTACCGCTGGGTCCGGTGCCGCGGCGCCGTCGTCCGCGATCCGGAAGGCAAACCGGTACGGATGGCCGGCTCCCTGGCCGACATCACCGAGGCCAAAGTCTTTGATGGGCTCACCGGCTTGGCGAACCGGCTGTTGTTCCAGGAGCATCTGGAACAGGCGCTGTGCGATTATCGGCGCGACCCCAACGCCTGGTTTGCCGTGTTGTTCCTGGATCTCGACCACTTCAAACTGATCAACGACAGCCTGGGGCATGCGGCCGGCGACCAGTTGCTGATCGCCGCCGCCGAGCGCCTCAATGGTTGTACGCGGATTGGAACTTCCCCGAGCCGCTCCAATCCCCGCGATCTGGTGGCGCGCTTTGGTGGCGACGAGTTCACCATGCTCCTCACCGGATTGACGGACATCAAGCACGTTCAAGGAATCGCCGCGCGCATTGGCGATCAATTCCGGCAGCCCTTCGAAGTTTCTGGCCGTCCGGTCTCCTGCACCGTCAGTGTTGGTATCGCCCTCAGTTCCCCCGCTTACCAAACGGTCTCCGAGATTATCCGGGATGCCGACACCGCCATGTACAGCGCCAAGACAGCCGGCCGGTCGCGTTGCGCACTCTTCAATGAGGACATGCGCGCTCATTTACTGAAGCGCATCGAGATGGAGAACGATCTGCGGCAGGCGATCCAACGAAACGAAATCGCCGTTTATTACCAGACGAAAGTCCGGCTCTCCGATGAAAGGATTTGCGGCTTTGAAGCCCTGGCGCGCTGGAAACACGACAAGCATGGCTCGATCCCGCCCTCCGAATTTATTCCCATCGCCGAGGATATGGGAGTAATTCACGAGCTTGGTATGTCCGTGCTGCGCCAGGCCTGCGCGCAGATGCGCCGCTGGCAGATAGAATATCCCTTTATCCCGCCGCTGGAGGTGAGCGTGAACCTGTCGCCGCTGCAGTTCCGCCAGCCCGACTTGGTGGAGCAGATTATCCAGGTGGTCAAGGAGAGCGGCATTTCGGAGTCCACGCTGCAACTGGAGATCACTGAGAGCGTGCTGCTGGACGACCGGCTAGGCGCCGTCGACATGCTGGTTCGCTTGAAGCAGGCCGGGATCGGCTTGAAGATCGACGACTTTGGCACCGGCTATTCGAGCTTGAGCCGCCTCACCGGCCTGCCCTTCGATAGCTTGAAGATCGACCGTTCCTTCGTGGCGCAATTGAGTGGGCGAGACTCAAACCTCGAATTTATCGATAGCATCGTCGGCATGGCTCGCGCATTGGGCATGGAAGTGGTGGCGGAAGGTGTGGAAGAAGGCGGCCAGGTGTCGGCGCTCAAGACTTTGGGATGCCGGTTCGCCCAAGGCTTCTATTTCAGCAAGCCGGTCAGCTCGGAGGAGGCGGACAAACTGATTGCCCGGCAGGCCGATAGCGATCGCCTCGAAGGCGAACCGGTGGCGCAACTCGACCAACCCTATCGGTAGAGTAACTGCGCCTCTTCACCCACCCTTGTGGCGCCCGGACGGGCGCCACAGATTCGCCACTGCACGCAAACATTTGACGACATTGCCTTGAGTCAAGTTGGACCCCAGCGTGCCAAAGCTACGTAAAGCATTCACCACCAAAGGAGACGCTATGCGAATTTCGATGTTGTTCGTTCTATTCCTGGGTTCGCTAACACTGCTGGCGCAAGAAAAGCCGGCAGTAGTCGAGAAGATTCCGATTACCCCAACGTCGCCCGCTTCGGGCAAAGAGATGTTCAACCATTACTGTGCATCATGTCACGGTATCAGCGGTAAAGGCGACGGCCCCGCCGCCGCGTCGTTTAAAAAGGCGCCGCGCGATCTCACCAAATTGGCTCGCGACAATGGCGGAAAGTTCCCGGCCAACCATGTTGCCGCTACGCTCAGCTTAGAAGACTGCTGCGTGCACGGCTCCAAAGTAATGCCGGTGTGGGGCCCGATCCTGTCGTCGGTGAGCCACACTCCCGGGGAAGAGCAACAACGGATCTCCAATCTGGTAAAGTACATTGAAACCTTGCAGGCGCCCTAGCTGAAAGCAGCCAGGCGCGGGCGTTTGTGTGATTCCGTTTGTGCTTTGTTTGTGCTTCGTTTGTGATTAGATGACTCGCAGGCAGCTCGTATCGCTTACGGGGGGCTGGGTGTCCTCAGCCCTGTTACGGGCATCCGCCCAGTCGTCTTCTCCGGCCGCCCGCACATCCGATGCGGATATCACTCTTCATATTGGCGAAACCACGGCTGAACTTGCGCCCGGGCGGCTGGTGAGAACCCTGGCCTACAACGGCCAGGTGCCTGGGCCGCTGCTGCGCGCGACTGAAGGAAAATCGATCGCCGTTGACATCTGGAACGATACTCGGGAACCCCAGATGGTGCACTGGCACGGACTGCACATCCCTTCCGATGTCGACGGCGCGCATGAAGAGGGTACACCCCACGTGCCGGCCAACGAACGCCGCCGCTTGGTCTTCACCCCCCGGCCCGCCGGCACGCGCTGGTACCACGCTCACGGCCCGGCCGGAAAAAACCTCCACAAAACCACGTATTCCGGCCAGTTCGGCATGTTGATCGTGGATCCCAGAGATGATGCCGGGCGCTATGACCAGGAGGTTCCCATCATTCTGCACGAATGGGAAGGCTATTTCACCGACGACGGAGATGTAGACTACAAATTGTTTTCCATCAACGGCAAGATGCTGGGCGCGGGAGAGCCAATCGGAGTCCGCCGCTCGCAGCGCGTTCTGTTTCGTTTCTTGAACGCGAGTGCAACCTTGAGTCACCGGCTGGCGCTGCCTGGTCACAAATTCAACGTGATCGCGCTGGATGGAAACACGCTCGCCACGCCTCGCTCCGTTCCGATTCTGGATATTGCGCCCGCCGAGCGCGTCGATGCGTTCGTCGAAATGGATCAGCCCGGCATTTGGATCCTGGGGGAGTTGCTCGAAACCCAACGCCGCGCGGGCCTGGGCATCGTGCTCGAATATGCCGGCGAGCGCGGCGCTCCGCGCTGGATCAGCCCCGCGCCTTTCACCTGGGACTACACGTTCTTTGGAGCGGGCTTTGGAGCGGCAGTCGACCCTGCCGCGGCAGTTCCTGAACCCGACGGCCGGTTTCCGCTCGTCATCAAGGCCGGATCGGGACATCAATGGACCCTGAACGGTAAATCGTTCCCGCACACGGACACGCTGATGGTCAAAGCGAACCGGCGTTACCGTTTGATCTTCGATAATCAAAGCGCGGAGGCGCATCCACTCCATCTACACCGGCATACTTTCGAGATCACCAAGGTTGCCGGGAAGCCGGCTGCGGGCGTTTTCAAGGACACCGTCGTGGTTCCCCCGTGGAAGCAAGTCGAGGTCGACGTAATCGCGTCGAATCCGGGCCCGACCTTGATGCACTGCCACCAGCAACTTCACATGGATATGGGGTTCATGATGATGATGCAGTATTCCGGGTGAAGTGCGCCTTGGGTTTAGGTGCGCGATATGGCGCAGTTTCGGGACGCTGCGTCCCCTCACTAATGTTCAGCCTTGCGCTTCTTCCCAAGCCCGCCGAAGACGTCCCTTGGACTCGTCTTTCAGAGGTTGCGGGATCTCACCAGGCCGGTAGCGGCCGAGCAACTGAATAGTCTTGCGAAGACTTTCCACAAACTGAACACACGGCGGGCAATCGGCAAAGTGAGCTTGCATCTTGGCGCAGGCCTCGTCGGGTAACTCCAGATCCAGGTATTCGGATAGCAAGGCAAACAATTCCTTGCAATCCTCTGGTTCGTGCCGCTCGCTCATTGCGTATGCCCAACCGCTTCCGGCCGTCTCAGGTAAGCCTCCAGTGTTTGCCGTAGCGCCAACCTGCCGCGGTGCAGCCGCGTCTTGACCACATCGATATTCAGGTCGAGGATGCGCGCAGTCTCTTCAGAGGTTAGTTCCTCCACATCTCGCAACAGCACCACGCTCTTATAGATTTCGGGCAACGCTTGAATCGCCCGCTCAATCTCTCCTCGCAGTTCGGAGCGCAGAACACCGTCTTCGGGCAGCGCGGACCAGTCGGCGATTTCGAGCTTGCGCTCTCCACCGCTCTGCTTGGATGCGGGCATAAGCTCGTCCAGGGAGAGTTCCTGCGTGGGCGCAAAAACACTCTTCCGCCGCAGCATCAGGCATTCGTTCCGGGCGATCTGGAACACCCAGGGCCTCACATGTTCCGGATTTTCCAGTTGCGGCAACTTGGTAAACACCCTGAATAACGTCTCCTGGGCTACTTCTTCCGCGTCTTCCCGCTGCCCGCACATCAGCCACATGTACTGAAATATTTTTTGCCGGAAATGCGCCACAAACTGTTCAAATGCTTCTTCATCTCCTTTGATTAGGCGGCGGGCAAGCTCCGCTTCTTTCGGCTTGTCGATGAGGCCAGTCAAGCCTTCAGTGTAGCGGGCGAAACACTCCGGATGGCTAGGTCAATCGTTGGAGGGTGGAGCAGTGTGTTGTGGATCAGGCACGTTTTCACCGCGCGCTCCAGGCCGGCAATGTGGGCCGCATCTAAATCCGGCGCCGTCACTTCGACCCGGAACGACGCCAAGCGAGCCGGCTGGAGCGCCTTCTCCGCCGAAACGCTCACCTCAATTCCTTCGGTCGAGAGCGATCGAGTCTTCAGATACTGGACTCCATAAAAAGCCGCGCACGTACCCAACGCCGCGAGCAACAATTCCGGCGGGGTCATGCCCTCGTCCCGCCCTCCGTTCGATACCGGCTGGTCGCAAGTAATTTTATGCCCTCGGGCTTCGGCCTCGAACTTGGCGCCGCTGAGATGTTTGATTTGGACTTCCATACAATCCTCTAGATGCATTCCACTGGTGGAGGTGACAGAACTGCACTTGAACTCATGCCTCCGCTCAGCCAAATGTTCCAGCGAGGCCGTCCCAAATCCATTTTTGCCACCCGGCCGGCGGCGCCGGAGAACCTGCCTGATTTGTCGGGTTCTGCCGCCGGCATGTGGCGCTGTCATCCACACTGACACTCGCAAACTCGACCATAAACAGAATATGCAATGGCAATCCGATGGCCGGAAGGATGCCGCTATGGACGAGGGTAAGGTTGCTGCGCGTCCAATCCAGGAACGACTTTAAAGTGTTTCCGATTGAACGTGTAAAGGCGGACTCCCCGAGCAAGGGCCCTCGCGGCAATTAGGGAATCCGGGATGCTAAGCCCCGATGAGAGACGAAGATCCAGCAGAAGCCTCTAGCCACGCGTTGTCGAACCGTTCTGCCTCCGTGTTGCCGGGGACGGGCGGGGGCGGGTGGGGTTTCATTGCGCTCCCGTCGTGGTCCGTGGCATAGGGCGCCCTCGCTCATTTCTGCGTTCGGATCTTGCGCGAGCCCCGCCAGATTTCTTTCGGAGCCGCTCTCCAAGGAGAGCTAAATATCGGCCATAGGCGAACAAACGATGCCGTCTTTGACCCGTAGTTTCTTTGAGAATACCAAGCGAGCAGAAATGCTTAGCAAGATCACTCGCTCCCTGAAATGTAATGTCGCAAACCTCGCTGATTTGAGTCAACGAAACTACCGGCTGGCGATAGAGGCTCTCCAGCAAGACGAGTGCTCTACTGGTGGATCTTCCCAAGTCCATCGCCAATCTTCGATGCTGCTCTCGAAGTTGAACAATTTTACGGGCGGTGGCGGTGGCCTCTTCCGCGACTTCCGCGACGCCCCTCAGAAAGAATTTCAGCCACTGTTCCCACTGGCCAGAATCGCGCACCGCTTGAAGCCGGTCATAGTACTCAGACCGGTTCTTCTTTAAAAAAAAAGATAGATATAAAAGCGGCCTGCTGAGAATTCTCTGCTCACAGAGCATGAAGGTGATGAGCAATCGGCCAAGGCGCCCGTTCCCGTCCACAAACGGGTGAATAGTTTCAAAATATGCATGCGCAATCCCCGTCCGAACAAGATATGGCATCGGGTTCTTATCATGCAGAAATTTTTCTAAGCTATCGAGGGCTTGATGCATATCGGGCGGCGCTGGGGGCACGTAAACCGCATCCATTAAGAGTGATCCCGCGGGGCCGATCCAATTCTGCTTGTCTCTAAATTCACCGGCGTCTCTTGCGCCACGAACGCCAAATAAGAGTTTTGCATGAATCTCGCGGATTAGCCGCAATGAAAGCGGCAGCGTCTCCAATCGCGCGAGTCCGTGATCCATTGCCGCAACATAGTTGAATACGTCGCTGAGATCCGTGGGGACCCCCGCACGTGTTGCGGCCTCGAATTCGAGAACATCCATAAGGGACGCTTGCGTGCCTTCGATCTGGCTGGATAGCACGGCCTCCTTGCGAATATACATGAAAACGAACAGTTCCGAATTGGGTAGCGTCTCGGCACAACCATCCAAACGACCGACAGCGCGATCCGCTCTTGAAAGTACTTCCAGGAACGCATCGTCGAATGCAATGTGCGGGTTCGGCGGCAGGGGAGCGGGGACAAAAGCCTGATAGCCAGTCGTTTGTTTAATGTATCGACCGGCCCGCGTTGATGTCTGACGGAATGTCATATTCAAGTCTGGTGCCAATACAGCGCCCACGGCGTTTTCATATTCAAGTTTGGAGCGTTTAACTTGAATAAGGATATCATGCCAAAACGCGATGCGCCTCCTGCGTTTTGCGGTTACTGGCGCATGCCTTGATTCGTTTTCCCGCGCCCCTGTCGCTTGTGCTTTAGAGGCGCGCATCCACTTCCACGGTTTTGCCCGTCAGTTGATCGAAGGTGAGCCGCTTGCCGACGATGCCCTTCACGGCGAGGTCGAAACGCTCCGCGTCGGTCATTTTGCGGTCCCTGAAGCGATAGGCTTGTTCGTCCAGGTAGCGCATCAAAGTGGCCGAAGTTCCCCCGGGGCCGCCCGTTCTCGAAACTCTGGTGGCAGAGGTCTACGGGCCGTCGCCATCGCCGCGGATTGCGCTGGCAAGGCAGGTCCGCGACATCTGGAAGCGGACCGATGGGGTCGTGGACGTGGACTGGTATGTCGAAGACGACCAGCCAAAGTACCGCTTCCACATCGACCGCGAGAAGGCCGCCTTGAACGGGATCGGCGAGGACGAGATCGTCCGCACCCTGCAAATCGCTTCCTCCGGCTGGCAAGCGGGACTGTTGCACGTCGATAGCGAGCAGGAGGACGTGCCGTTGATGGTCCGCCTGGATCGGCCAACTCGCTCCAACTTAGACCGCTTGCTGACGCTCCAGGTGACCGGCCGCGGCAGCCACGCGGTCCCGATCGCCGAACTTGGATCGATCGAGCAGTGCGTGGAAGACAAGAGTATTTACCACAAGAATCTGATGCCAGTCACTTACGTCACCGGTGACGTCGCCGGCGCGATCGAGAGCCCGGTCTACGCCATTTTGAAGCTCGGGCCCGAGATGGACAAACTGCGCGCTCCCGAAGGCTATGCAATCGAACAATACACCGCTCATCTGCCGGAAGACAGCGCCCGCTACGCCATGAAATGGGATGGCGAATGGCACATCACTTACGAAGTGTTTCGGGATCTGGGCCTGGCGTTCGCCGCGGTGCTGGTTCTCATCTATGCGCTGGTGGTGGGCTGGTTTCAGTCGTTTCTGACACCGCTGGTCATCATGGCCGCCATTCCGTTTTCGCTGATCGGAATTCTGCCGGCGCACGGATTGCTGCATGCCTTCTTCACCGCCACTTCCATGATCGGCTTCATCGCCGGCGCCGGCATCGTGGTTCGAAACTCCATCATCCTGGTCGATTTCATCGAATTGCGCCTCAGCCAGGGCATGCCGCTAGATCAAGCGGTCATCGACGCGGGCGCGGTGCGCTTTCGTCCCATGATGCTCACCGCCGCGGCGGTGGTGGTGGGTGCCGGCGTGATTCTCTTCGATCCGATTTTCCAAGGGCTGGCGATCGCCCTGATGGCGGGCGAAATCGCGTCCCTGCTCCTGTCCCGGCTGACCGTTCCCGTAGTTTACTTTCTCTTCAATCGAAGGAGATACCCGAATGTCGGTTGAGCGCTATTTGCGTCTGATCGCCGGTTTCTTTGTCGTCGTGAGCGTTGCTCTCGGCTATTGGGTCCATCCGGCGTGGTTTCTGTTCACGGCCTTTGTTGGACTGAATCTATTCCAGTCGGGCCTCACCAATTGGTGCCCGATGATGACTTTTCTGCACAAGCTGGGAGTGCACAAAGGGTAAACCCTGAGGCTAGACTACCCCTTTCCAATCGGCTGCCTGGGGTTGGAGTGCACAGCGCGCGAAGGATACTCGCTAGCCCGGGAATGAACCGCCCACACCGTTTCAGTACTAGAGCGTACTTTCCCAGCAACTCGTAGGCGCAGCGCATGCTGTAAACAAAACCGCTTGTTCCTAAAACTGCTATGCAGCGGCCAGGCGTTGTGCGAAATTCGGCAAGCCCGCCGTTCGACCTTTCCATCCAAAGCTTTAAGTCGCCGAACGGACCACGGTTGCCCGATTGCCCGGCTGAGTTCGAATCTAACTCCAGTGAATGGTGCGAATGCTCAGCGCGTCTTGATAGACCTATCCGTTTGACTACGCTACTTGGACCATTGAACTGGATCGGGCTTGGTGATAGTCTTTGTCCTATATGACAACTTGTCGCTGGGCAGTTTTCATGCTAGCTGTGTTCCTGGTTGCCTCCGCTAGCGGGTACCCCATCGCGTATACGCTCGTTGGCGTCCAATTTAATGACGGCGGCGCCGCTTTTGGCTCTTTTATCTACGATCCGGCGACAAACGTTTACAGCAACGTAAATATAACCACCACAACAGGATCGGTGCGCAGCGGGGCGACCTATACGTTCGTCTGCGGCCAGGATGTGCCGTCGTGCACTGGTGTTGCCCCCAACTCCACTGAACTGCTGAATTTGACGACGTCCGACGCCAACCAGACGGGTGAGCCGGGTCTCGCGTTGTTCTTCACGGGCGTCGGCTCGACGATGGGCCTCGGCACGGCCACGCAGTTTGACATATCCAACAGCTCTTTATCCGTGGGGGCGGGACAAGAGGCATCCTGCAAAGATGCAGCTTGCAGCCAGCCCGCAGACCCCTCCCGCGTGACGGTCGCAGGTTTCGTAGTCGCAGTCATCTCCAATCAAGTTAAGTACGTCTCCAATCTAAACATTGGGGACGGTTTCGTAAACATCACCAATACCGGCGCTTCCGGCGGCAACCTCTGCGCTAACATCTACACCTTCGATCCACAGGAAGAACTCATCTCGTGCTGCACCTGCAGCGTGACTCCCAATGGGTTGCAGTCGTTGTCCGTGGTCAAGTCGTTGATCAGTAATCCGTTGACGCCCGCGGTCCCGTCCGCGGTGATGGTGAAAATCGTGGCGACCGCCGGGACCTGCAATGCGTCTTCGATCAGTCCCAACAACCTGGCGCCCGGCCTGCTGGCCTGGGGGACTTCTCTGCATGCGGCGCCAACCAGTCCGGTCTCTTATAGCGTGACGGAAACGCCATTCGCTCCCGCGATCCTGTCTCTTCCGGACTTCGTGCACATCTCGTCAACCTGCGGCTTCATTCAAGCGGATGGAAGCGGGTTCGGTATCTGCGGTGGCTGTCCCGCCAATGGCCTTGGCGCTGGCACAGCGAACCAATAGCGGCTCGGCTTTCTTGAGTTAGATCGTAATGTCAGGGGAAAATCACATGGATAAGTCGGTGGAGAAGAAGGACAAGATGACACCGGACAGACGGCGCTTCGTGCAGGGCATTCTGGCTATGGCAGGCTTCACGGTTCCCGGGCTGCTAGAAGCGTTGCCGGCCACGACTGCGGGGCCGGCCACGACTCAGGCTCCGACTACGACCACCACTCACGCGCCAACCACGACCACCACTCACGCGCCAACCACGACGACTGCGGCGCCGACGACGACTACGACCACCACGACTACCACAACCACGACCACTACGACGACCACAACGACACCTAGACCGTGGAGGCCGCAGCCAAATAACGGCACAACAGTACAGCCGACCGCCATTCCGCAAGTTCGAAGGCCGTGAGGCTTACTGCGACGCCCAGCTCTTATCTGGCCCGGGCGTACGCACGAGTTGCATTCGGGTTTCTTCGCGATTGCGCCGCGAAGGGATGCCTCACGACTTCCCAGCCGGTCTATGTGCTCGAAGCTGGCGCGGCTTCGGGCAAGTTCGGGTACAGTGTGTACCGGAACTTGGTCGAGGTCCTGGGTCAGTCGTCTCTTTCGTCCGTTCAGATCAAGCTAATCTTGACGGATCCGGATGGATCGCAGCGAACGTCGTGGAAAGAACATGTTCGCCTGAAAGAGCTTTCCCAGTCCGGGTGTTTCGATCTGGCGGACCTGGACATTGATCGCGCGGACCTGGATATCGATCACAATGACGGGCTGCTGAGTCTGGAACTTGGCGGCCTTACTTTATCTCAAGACAAGTTCGGGAATCCGGTCATTGTGGTGAGCGGTTCAGTTCCTAGCTTGCCCAGTGTGCGGCGGCTCTGCGGTGAGCGTTTTCTCTTACTGGTGCGTGAGCCCGTTGAACCGGAAGCGTTCTCGAGCTACTGCGACGAGCCCGGCGGGAGGTCCTTTCTCACCGGCGAATCGTTTGCCGCGTTCTGCCTGCTCCCTGGGTCTGAGCTAAGGGAAACCGGCATGGCCTTCCGCGAAGCTCTCGAAGATTTGAATCCGGTTGACTTCGAAGTGTTGCTGGCAGGAGAGCCGATCGGCATCAAGGAATATCTCGCCCGCGTCCGGCTGAGTAATTATGATGCTGAAGTCGCCTGCAGACAAGCCGACCGCGTGGCCGCGCTAATTGTGGAAACGGCCGGCGGCTTGCCCAGCGAGCTGAGTTTACAATTGCGGGCTGCGACCCGGAAGGTATGGGACCGTTATTACCCGACCGGCGAAGCGGAAGACGTGGCCCTGGCGCTCGCCTGGGTGGTGACCGCGTTAGGCGACCGGGAGTTCGCGTTTGAGCTTCTCGCAGCGTCGCTTTCCGGCTACGGAGAGTCCGCGCAGCGCGCGTTTCTCGTCGCGCTCTGCTACTTTCAGCAAGACGATCCGGACCACGCCTCCGAGTCTCTCGATATCGCGCTAAAGTCCAATCCTGAGCAAGAGGAGTACAAGTGGCTGCAGGCCGCGATCGAAGACAAGCGTCGCCAGCGAGTTGCTCTCGAATACCATGAGCGCCTCGACCACCTTGCCAAGCTAGAAGACCGATCCGGACCCGAGTTCCAGCAAGGGGCGAAGGCACTAAACGAACATATTGCTCCCAACGGCTATCCTGCGCGCGAGGCGGACCCTGGGCCGGCCAAGCGGCTGACCATCGGCATGGCCACTTACGACGATTGGGACGGCGTCTACTTTTCGGTGATGGCTATCCGGATGTTTCATCCGGAGATTACCGATCGGACGGAGATCCTGGTCATCGACAACCATCCGGGGGGCAAAGTCTCAGGCCAGCTTGCGGATTTAGCGAGTTGGGTGAAGAATTACCGCTACGTCGCGGCGCAGCGTCCGGGTGGAACCGCCTCGAGAGATCTGGTCTTCCGCTATTCCAACGCCGAATTCGTGCTTTGCATGGATAGCCACATTTTCTTTGCCCCTGGATCGCTGGCGGCATTGCTGGACTACCTGGAAGCCAATCCCGGCACCCCGAACTTGTTGCAGGGCCCCATGCTCTACGACGACCTGAATAATATTTCGACGCATTGGGATCCGAAATGGAACGACGGAATGTTCGGCACTTGGGGCACCGATCCGCGCGGCGCCGATCCATCCGCGCCTCCCTTCGAGATCCCGCTGCAGGGGCTGGGCATGTTTGCCTGCCGGCGGGATGCGTGGCCCGGTTTCAATCCCAGATTTCGCGGCTTTGGCGGAGAAGAGGGCTATATTCACGAGAAGTTCCGGCAGGCCGGCGCGGCGACGCTATGCTTGCCGTTTCTGCGTTGGCTCCATCGCTTCTCGCGTCCCAATGGCGTTCCTTATCGTCTGCACCGCCGGGATCGCATTCGCAACTACTTGCTCGGCTTCGAGGAATTGGGACTCGATGCGGCGCCAGTGATTCAACACTTCGAGGAAATGGACGGCGTCGAGACGACACGTGCCACCGTGTGCGCCATTCAGCTCGAGATCTGCAATCCGTTTCACTTTTTTGAAGCCATTTACTGCATCAACCTGGAAGGCCAACAGGAGCGCTGGGAACATGCCCTGCGGCAATGCCGCAAAGTGGGAATCGAAGAGACCGTGGTGGAACGATTCCCAGCGGTCTATACGCCCCACAACCACCACATCGGCTGCGCTCTGTCACATCGGGCCGTTCTTGCCGAAGCAAAGCGGCGAGGTTTGCGCAACGTGCTGGTCCTCGAAGACGACGTCGTTTTCGCTCCCGATGCCGTGGACGTCTTGCGCCAAAGCCTGGCGGAGTTGCAGGGCTTGGCCGATAAAAATGCGAGGGAAGCCGCATGGGAGGTGTTGTATTTGGGCGGCGTACACCAGCGGGAGAGCCGGGAAAAGGTCCCTGGCTGCAAATATCTCGAGTTTGCCCGCGTCTCCACCACCCACGCTCTGGCTTATTCGAACACCGTCTACGATAAAATCCTGCAGGACGTGCCGGACAATCCCACCGATGTCGCGCTGTGGTTGCACAGCGGCGTGGAAGCCATCGACTGGTACTATTTCGAGAAATTCGGCGGGTCCGCGCTGA
>DATFZA010000748.1:0-3172 GCA_035314765.1 Bryobacteraceae bacterium | reverse complement strand
TCCAATCGCTGTCCGGAAACTGCGCCATGGCCTTGCGGTACGTTGCTTCCAGGTCCGCGCTCATTTTGTTTTGCTCGAGGAACGCGGCCAGGCGCTCATAGAGGCCGGGGTCGTCGACGTTGCGATCGATTTCCCGCCGGTACAGCGTTAGCGCGTCTTCGAGACGCTTCAGCGCTACGAGCCTCGCGATGTAGCGGTCCAGCACCTGCGCGTATTGCGGGGAGCGAGTTTGGGGCGTGGCCGGTTTGTCGCCAGTCGGGTTCTCCACAGCGGCGGCTTGCCCGAGTGGCATCCCCTCCGCTTTCGCCGCCAGCTCCTTCAGCAGGTCGTCATAAATGGCGAACTCGGAGTTAGTCTGTTCGGTGCGGGCATACGCGTCCGCCATGAGCAGAGCCACGTTGGTGCGCTCTTCCGCTTGCGGAAACTCGGACAAGAACGCCTTGCCCGCTCGAACCACGCCTTCGTTTTCGCCATATGTCGAATAGGCGGAAATCAGGCGCATTTCCAATCCAGGCCGCCGGGCCGATTTCGGGAACCGCGTGTTGAACAGAGCGATCAACTCGGCCGCTTTGGCGCGGTGAAAGTACGGCAGACTGGCTTGATCTTCGGCGCTGTAACGATACGCCGGATCGGTCGAGTTCAGCAGCAGCGACAGGACGCCGTTAAGATAGCCGGGGTCGCGGTCCATGGTTCCGATATCGCGATACAACGACAAATCGCCCGACCCGAAATGAATGGCCGCGTCGGGAGCATCGAGCAACAATTGCGCCAGCGACGCCAGGGCGGTCTCCTGAACGCCAGCGTCCGCGCCCGGCGCGGCGTCCATGGCGTAGTAATTCCGCGCGGCCTCGTCATAGTTCAGCGCGCCGGCGAACAACTCCGCCATCGTTCTTAATTCCGTGGCCGTCCAGGGCGACTTGGCGGACTCTTTTCGTTGCCGGAAATCAAGCAGAGCCCGCTGCGCCGCGGGCAAATTTCCCGCTTGCTGATAGTAGTAAAACAAGCGCGCCGCGGGATTCATATCAGTTGGACGCTGCGTTGCTTGCGCCCGCGCTTGCTCCAAGAAACGGCGCAAACCGTGGCGGGCTTTCAACCGGTCGAAGTAGCTCTTCACCAAGCTGGGCGGCCACAGCGGCTGAAAGCTGGCCTCATACACATGCAAGGCGTCTTCTGGCGTCCCTTGCGCGCCGGCGAGCGCAGCCGCCGCTTCCACCGGATAAACCGCGTCCTCCGGAAACGCCTTGCGATAATCCGCTAGCAAGCGTTCGGCTTCGCGGAACTGCTTTTGCGCGAGCAGGAAATCGAAGTAGCTGGCGTAGGGCTCATGTTCGCGCGGATAGCGCGCAATCCATCCACGATAAGATTCCGACGCGAGATCGGCCGGAAGCAAGTGCTCCTGAATCACCGTGAGCATGCGGACGAAGGCGCGCCAGGACCGTTGCTGATTGGCCGGCGTAAATCGTTCCGTGGCCGGAGAGGCGGCCTTGGCTGCGTTTCCTAACGCGGCCAATTCCTCGCGCGGCCGCAACCGCCGCGCGTAGAAATCGGCGAGATCCAACTCCGCAGCGGCTTTGTCTGGCGCCAGCTCAACTTGTTTCTTCCAGTCGCTTTCGGCGGCAGAGGCGTCCAGGGCCAGTTCGTCCTGGCGGGCGCGCAGAGCGTACAAGCTGCTTTCCGCCGGTGCTGCGGCGATGAGCTTGCCCAGTTCGCCCTGCGCTTCTTTGGCCGGACGCAGGATCTCGACAGCGCCGGCGGGCGCGGAAACAGGCCGAAATAACGCTGCCTCTATCTGCGTAGGAGACGGCAAGTGCTGGATCCAATCGCCCAAATCGGCCCGCGCAGCGAAGGCGGCGAGGAGCAACGCCGCGATACCCAAGACTTTATGGCGTAACTTCAAGCGCCACCTCCTGGCTGCCGATGTTATGAGCGAAATCCTCGGCCGTCACGGTGAGCTTATATTTGCCTGGCGCAAGATAAGCCGGCACAAACAGTTCTCCGGCGTTCGACGACATCTCCGGATTCCAGCGCAGATAGACCGGCTCCACTCCATACATGCGGGCTACAATCGTGCGCGTGGTCGAGGACGCCGTCACGCGCAACTTTACTGTATTTCCACGGCGCACCTGCGCCCGATCCAGCTTCACGCGCACCAGTGGCGGCTTGCTGGCGATGATAAACGTCTTCGATTCGCGATAGACGTGACCGGTCTTGTCGCGCAAGATCAGCGCCACTCGATAGGTTCCATCGGCCATGTCCGCGGGAGCGAGAAAGCGCGTTTGCCAGGTGTCTTCGGCCGGCAGAAAGCGCAGCGGTTTGATCGGGCCGAACGGGAACAGGGCCGTTACCGAAACGATGCTCGGATCGGTCTTCACGCGCAAAATCGGATCTCCCGGCCGGATCAAGCGCGGCCGCAGCAGCGCGCGGGGCGCGGCCAGAAATGACGTGTACGGCGTCACCAGTTTGTATTTGCGAGCCAAGCGAATAATTTCGTCGATCGACGCGGTGTCCTCGCCGTCCCGTTCGATTTTCTCGAGCAGCGCATCCACCCGGGCTTTGGCCCAAAGCCTGGGCAGGCCGGGATGGCTTAAATCCTCGGTGGGTAGATCCGCCGTCGCGGCCATCTGCACCGGCTTGCCGTTGCGCGTGCCGCGTGCCGCAAAAGCCACTCGTTGAGCGGGGTTCTTATATTGGCCGATCCAGTTCTTCACGGACCCCGGAAACGTGCTGTCTTCCAGCGCGTACACCAAATCGGCATTCGGCGCGGACAATTGCAGACTCTCTACCGGCTGGCGTCCGATCTTGGCCAGAAACGCCTTGAGCTTGAAATCAATGGGCTCCGTCGATCGGACCCATTCGAGCACGCCCTCATTGCGAGCCAGCATTCTCAACAACGTCAGATTGGCGTCATCTCCCACACCGAAGACATAGGTGTGCGGCTTGGCGGAAGCCTTCCATTTAGCCTCATACCATTGCGCCAACTTGCCGTTCTGAAGCAGCCCTCGCGTTTGGCCGCCGTCGGTAAGCAGAACGAGATAGGACTCCGGACTTGACTGTGCTAATGCCGCGCCTAAGGCGGCTTGCAGATCCGTACCTCCTTTTAGTGGGCTGGCCCGGACGAATGCTATCGCCTTCTCCACCTGCTCCGGATTGGCCGCGACCGGCGTGGGCGAAA
>DATFZA010000747.1:0-15865 GCA_035314765.1 Bryobacteraceae bacterium | reverse complement strand
TCCGGCCGCGGACGGATCGCGATAGCTGTTGACGTTCTGGCCTAGCAACTGGATCTCGCTGTAGCCCATGCGCGCCAGTTCACCGGCTTCGTTGAGGATGCTCGCGCTGGTCCGGCTGCGCTCCGGACCGCGGGTAAACGGCACCACGCAGTAAGCGCAGGCTTTGTCGCAACCCTCAATAATCGTGATGTAAGCGCGATGGGGATTGTCCCGCTTGGTGTAGGGGGTTTCAAACGCGTCGTTGGCATCGAAGTCCAAACCGGTTACGCGCCGGTTTCCGGACTCCAACTGCACCAGCATCTGAGGCAGCTTGGCGTAACTGGCCGATCCCGCTACCAGGCTGACATGCGGCGCCCGCTCGAAGATCTTGGCGCCCTCTTGTTGCGCCACACAACCCAACACGCCGAAAACCTTGCCCTGGGCGTTTCGCTTGAATTGGTCCAGCCGATGGAAGACCTTTTGCTCCGCCTTGTCGCGAATGCTGCAGGTGTTGTAGAGGATGAGGTCGGCCGTCTCCCACTGGTCGACGCGTGAGTAGCCTTGAGAGAGCAGGCTGCCGACTACTTTCTCGGAGTCGTGAGCGTTCATTTGGCAGCCGAACGTCTCGATATAAAACGTCTTCATGGGAGATCGCGATCTGTATTTATTGTAACGGGCGGAGGTATGCCGCGGGAGGCGGGCAGCGTCGTAAAAGTGTGGTGCGGTGGCGTAAGGTCTTCACCGTATTGAGACGTTACCGGAACGGGCGTAGTGTATAGGTGTGAGAGTACTCTTGATCCTGCCCGTATTAGCATTCCTGACTCCTGCGCAAGATGTCTACAGGCGAACTGAAGTGGATATCAACGGACACCAGGTAGCCGATGGACCGACCGTAGTCACGACGAAGGGCGGAAGCACGGAACTTTCCCGGTCGATCAACGGCCAGATTGTCCCGCTCGAGAAAACACAGGAACGCGTGCTGCAGGAGGACGCTAACGGCAGAACGGTGGAGCGGCTGATCCAGCGTTACGATCCGACCGGCGCGTCGATGACGCCGGTAAAGGAAATTATCCAGGAGCAAAACAAGCCGGGTGGCGGTTCCGTGACCACGCGCACCGTGTACGTGGGCGACGCCAATGGGAACTTGCAGTTGCAGGAACGGACCCTGACGCAGAGACAGAAGACCGGCGACACGGAGAGCGCGGAGACTACGGTGGAGCGTCCCAATATCAATGGCGGACTCGAACCAGTTTCGCGCCAGGAAGTTCAGAAGATCAAGAACGGCGACGGTTACGAAGAGTCCTCGACCACCTATCGTCCGGATCAGAACGGCGCGTTTGTAGCGGCGGTGAAGACTTCAAAGAGCGTGACCAAGACGGGCGGCCAAACCAGCGAAAATGACGCGGAATATGAGATTGGCCCGACGGGCGCGCTAAACCTGCATAGCCAGAAGGTTCAGAACACGGTCAAGCATGCCGATGGGTCAGAAGACGTGCAGTTGCAGATTTACGGACAAACCGTGCCGGGTATCGCCGGCGCTTTCGACCCGAAGAAGTTGAAGCTCACAGAGGAGCAGCATATCGAAAGGAAGAAGACGTCCGCCGACACAGTCGTCGAGACGGTAGAGGTCCAACGTCCCACCCGCTCCGACCCGGACCATTTGGGACCGCCCAAACAAATCTCCGAAACCATCTGCAAAGGCAAGTGCGAAAAGCCGGAGCAGCCTTAGCAGGTGCGTGTCTAAAGTACAAACTCTACGCTCCCTCACGGTCGCGGTTCAGTAGATTGAGCATGTTACCGAGCCGCGACCGTGAGGGAGCGGTTTTAGACACGGGCTGTTAGGGCGTCGTTCTTAAATACGCCAATCGGATAGGAAGGCGGGGATGGAAATCGCCTCATGGGCAGGTTCTTAACGTTCTTAACTTGCGGCACTCTCGAAAACCTGCCATCATGCCAGGCGCCCAGGGGACACAGCTACGATAAATTTGATTGAGGGAGTTCGGATTAGGCCCGCTGTGTCCCCATCCGCGCCGCGAACTCGGCGGTTTGCATTCCTCCTTCTGCGCGCCCCGGCGCTCATGAAAAACAGATTACAAATCGGCGTTGGGCGGGTTAGCAACGCCGGTTAATAACCGGCCCCACAGAGTCTGTGGTACTCAAACAGCATGAAGAGCTACCGGAAAGAGCTTTGGTTTGAAGTCCCGGCGCGGCGGGGATTCGTCAACATCACCGGCCAGGTAGAGGAATGTCTGGCGGAGAGCGCGGTTCGGGAGGGGCTGGCGCTGGTGAATGCGATGCACATCACCGCGTCGGTGTTCATCAACGACAACGAGAGCGGACTCCATCAGGATTACGAGAAATGGCTGGAGCAACTGGCGCCGCACGAGCCGGTCTCACAGTATCGCCACAACCGGACCGGGGAAGACAATGCCGATGCCCATTTGAAGCGGCAAATCATGGGCCGGGAGGTGGTGGTGGCCATTACGCAGGGACGGCTTGATTTCGGGCCCTGGGAGCAGATTTTCTATGGTGAGTTTGATGGACGGCGCAAGAAGCGGGTGCTGGTAAAGATCATCGGGGAATAGCGTTTCGGGCAAAAAGCCGGGAACTGTCAGCTAAACTTCAATCGCTTCCTGGTCGATAAGACTTATGGGACTGCGAGCCCCGAAGTACTGTTGACGGAAAACCTGGATGGACTGGCTGACAGGATCGATTCGCCGCGTGCAGCAGCAAGCTGAATCCGCTGTCAGGTTCGCGGTTTCAGCAGCGGCGAGCGTGGAGACGCCCCAGGACTTGGAGGGCGCCCGGCCGAGCGTGCTGCCGCTGCAGGCGCGCCTTTACATCGCGGGGATGTCTCTGGCAGCTTGCTATTGCCTGGTGCAAGCCTTTCAAACCTGGCATCCGGAAGTGAAGCTGCCGTTTCTGCTGTACCTGGTCATCGCCGTGGCCAGTTCCGGCATGAAAGTGCGTCCGCCGGGAGTGAAAGGGAATATCTCGGTCAATTACGTTTTCACACTGCTGTGTTTGCTGGAGTTTCAGCTCGCGGAAACCATGACATTGGCGGTGCTGGGGATAACGGCGCAAACTTTGTGGCAGTCCCGCGGCAACAAAGCGCGGCATCTGATTTTTAACGCCGCCTGCATCGTGGTAACGGTAAAGCTGGCTGCTCTCACGTTTGGCTTGCCGCTGTTTCTGACCTATAGAGAAGGCGCACTAATTCGGCTGACGATGGCGGGATTGGTGTACTTTGTGGTGAACACGCTATCGGTGATTTTCATCATCGCGCTGGCGGAGAAGCGCAACGTTCGGGAGTTGTGCCGCGAGTTTTACAACTGGCTATTTTCCTATTACCTGCTGGGTGTTTCGCTGGCGGAGATGGTGCATCTGTCGATGGTCCAGTTGGGTTGGACGTTCGCCGTGGCGCTGCTTCCCATTTTGTACATGATCTTCCGGTCCTACCGGCTATATTTCTCCAAGCTGCAACAGGAAAAATCGCATGCCGAGAGCGTGGCGGCGTTGCATGTCCGCACCATTGAAGCGCTGGCGATGGCGATCGAAGCCAAGGACGAATGCACCCACGAACATCTCCGGCGCGTGCAGATTTACTCGCTGGCCGTGGCGGCCCACATGGGGCTCGACGAGGAACAAACGCAGGCGTTGCAGGCCGCTTCGATTCTTCATGATATTGGCAAACTCGCCGTTCCGGACTATATCATCTCGAAGCCCGGCAAACTCACACCGGAAGAATTCGAGAAGATGAAAGTGCATACGGTCGTCGGCGCGGCGATCCTCGAGCAGGTTGGATTCCCGTACGCGGTTCCGCCGATCGTTCGCTCCCATCATGAACGCTGGGATGGCACGGGGTATCCGGATGGGTTGCGCGGCGAAGAGATTCCGATCGGCGCACGAATCTTAACGGCGGTGGACTGCCTGGATGCATTGGCGACGGACCGGCAGTACCGGCGAGCGCTGCCCCTGGATGAGGCCATGAGTTACATTGCCGGCCTGTCCGGTAAGCAGTTTGACCCGCAAGTGGTGGAGGTGCTGAAAGAGCACTATTTGGAATTTGAAGCCGACACTCGCTCGGCGCCGGTGCGCGAGACCAAAATCGACAGGCAACTCGTGATCAGGCGAGGGGATGCTCCCGCTGCCGGCTTTGAGAACAGCGGCGAAACCAAGCCCGCGTCAACTAGCGCCGAGACGTTTATCGGCTCCATTGCTTCCGCCCGGCAGGAAGTTCAGACCATCCTTGAAATCACACACGACTTAAGCGCCTCGTTGCGTTTGGAAGAAACGCTTTCGGTGGTCGCGGAGCGCCTGCGGCAATTGGTCCCCTTTGACTGTATCGCCGTTTACATACGCGAAGGAAACGTCCTGGCGCCGAAATATGTCAATGGCGATAATAGCCGCATGTTCTCGTCCTTGTCGATTCCGGTCGGCCAGGGTCTGTCTGGTTGGGTGGTGGAAAACCGAAAACCGATCATTAATGGCAACCCTTCCGTCGAGCCTGGCTATCTTAACGACCCTAGCAAGTTCAGTCTGCTCAGCGCCGCTATCTCCGTGCCGCTAGGCGAAAGCGCGGAAGAACTCAGCGGAGCTTTGACTTTGTACCGCGCCGAGCGCGATTCCTATACCCGGGATCATTTGCGGGTTCTGTTGGCGGTTACACCGAAAATTTCCCGGGCCATCGAGAGCGCCTTGCGCCTGCAGCACGCTCAGCAACAGGCGAATACCGATGAACTCACCGCGCTTCCCAACGCGCGTGGACTGTTTCTGCATCTGGAGAAAGAAGTCGCGAAGGCGAAGGCGAAAACGGAACGCTTCGCTCTGCTGGTTTGCGATTTGGATGGATTCAAGTTCATCAACGACCGCTTCGGGCATCTTACCGGAAATGAATTGCTCAAGCGCGTAGCGCTCATTCTCCAGAACAATTGCCGCGATACCGACTATGTCGCGAGGATGGGCGGAGATGAGTTCGTACTGATCCTCGCCGGCGCCCGCCAGGACGACTTGGAGTCGCGGATCGAAAATCTGGATCGCTTGATCCGGTGGGCGTGCCGCGATTTGTGCCAGGAAGAACTCGTCGGCCTGAGCGTCGGAATCGCCAGTTATCCCGAGCATGGCGCCAGTCCGGAGGCTTTGCTCACCTATGCCGACAGCGAAATGTATCGCGTGAAACGAGACCGCAAGAAGGCGGATCAAGCTTTGAAGCTGGTCGCCGCCAGCTAACATCACCGGCCCCACAAGAGGGAGACCCGTAAGACTGCGAAATACGAGACCGAATTTCCGGAACACCCTGGTTAGCTCGAAAACGTGCCATCTAGTCAAGCGCCAAGGGGACACAGCTACGATACCTTGATTGAGGGAGTTCGGACTCGAGCCCGCTGTGTCCCCATCCGCGCCCAAGAAAGTCTACAGTAATAATGCTGGGTCAAGCGGCTCGGCTATTACATTTCCCAGACGCAAGCCCCGTTTTCGTAGAATGCGATCTGGCCGTCTTCGCTGACTTTCAGAACCTTCCCCATTCGTGAGGCGTTCAATGCAGCGGTGGTGCGTCCGCCTTCTGAAGGCGTAAGGGCATAGGCTGGCGTGGAGGGCGGGTGCAGAATGGCTCCGAACGCCAGCAGATCGGAATTGCGGCTCAACAAAATAGCGCCGTCGATGCGGGCGACGCTCTCCAACACCGCCGCAGGCATATCCACAACGCGTTTGCCGCGCAGCAGGTAATGCAATTGCCGCTTGGATGTCGGATGATCGGGCGACGCGGCAGCGGACAGCAGGTCGCCGCTAGCAAGAAGAGTTTGGGGGGCGATCTCGTCGTCCAGAATGACAAACAGGCACCCACGGCGGGCGTCCGCCAAGTTCAGCGCCACGGTAAACACGATCTCGGCAAAGCGGCGATCGCCCACGGCAGCCTCCCAGCGGCGGTACTTTTCTTCGGCGTCGGTCAAATGCCAGCGCCCGTCGAGAAAGTTGAACACCTGCATTCCGCCGGCGATGATTTTGATCTCGCCGTTGGGAGTGAGAATGAGGAAAATATGTCCGCCGCAGAGGGTAGCCCGGCTATGTGCATCGTAGCGCGCCGCGCTGGGTACGGGCAGAGGCAGGCCGGCAAAGGGCTTGGCCCACTCCTGCACCTCAATTAATTCGACCAGAAGGCCGGCGCGATCGACCAGCGCCACGGTTTGCAGACCATCGGAGAGACGGTGAAAACTGCGTATGGTGGTCAACGCGTCTGCATAAGCAACCGCGCCGGGCGGCGTCTCCGGTAGGGCATGACACGGATCCGGGTGCACGCCGAACAGCAGGACGCCAGTCGAAATGCGCCGGTTTTCGTAAGTCATGGAGGAGGTCAAGCGAAGCACGGCGATGGCTTCGGCAATGCGGTCGGAGGAAGCCATGACGGTGGAAGCCGCATGGTAGGTCTCCTGGCCGAGAAAAGCGGAGATATACCGATCCTCGGGCAGGCCGCGATAGAGATCGAGAGCCGGTGAATCGATATTGGCGCCGAACAGGAAGCGATAGCGGGCCGCGAGAACGGCTCCGATGCTTTGAATCAGCCGGATTTGTTGCTGAGTGAAGCCGCGGGTAGGGTGCGAAAGCAGGTAGCTGGTATCGAGCCAGCGCAACTCCAGCGCCGTGGGCGAGGGCGTTTCCGCAATTTCCAGCTGCGTCGCTAGCTGAAGCGCGCCGGTTCGCGGCGCGGGGCCGCTGGCGGTCAAGCGATAGTCCGGCAGGAAGTAAGCAATACCACGGGCAAGCAGCTCGTAGTAGAGATCGTCAATAAAGCGGCGGCGTACCTCAACTTCCGGCGTCAAGAAAAATGGTATCGCGATTTGGGCGGCGGAGACCGCCGCCGTGCCATGGTAGTAGTATGCCCGCCACGGAGTGGGGTTGGCTGATTACCCCAGACGAACTAAAGCAGTGGATTTTTTTTGAAACGCCGGATATATTTGCTGTGAACAAGCCACCATTTGTGGTGTGCCACCCTTCGAAGCGAGGTCCATGGTCGAGCCTGATTGGAGCGTGCCGGGAGTATTATGAGTTGCCCCGGTTGCATATGCCTTCCCGATTGGATAGAGAAACGAGCGGCGTAGTGGTATTCGCAAAGAATGCGGAAACGGCTTCCCGATTGCAGAGCGCAATAGCCGGACGGCGGGTGCAAAAGGTTTATCGCGCCGTTTTGCACGGCGAGCTGCGCGAACCGGCCACCGTAATACAACCGCTCGGCAGAGACGAGGATTCGGAGTATCGTACCCGGCAATGCGTGGTGGCGGCCGGAGGTCAGGCCGCCCACACCGAGTTTATTCCGATCGCGGTGGGGGGAGGCTATACGCTCGTCGAAGTGCGTCCGTTGACGGGGCGTTTGCACCAGATACGAGTGCACGCTGCCTGGTTGGGCCATGCCGTAGTGGGGGACAAGCTGTACCCCGATGCGAGCTTGATGCTGGAATTTGTACGAGAGGGGTTCACGCCCCGTCTATTGGCCGCGCTGCCATTGCGCCGCCATGCGCTTCACGCCGCAAGCATCGTTTTCGAGACAGAGGCTGGAAGTGAGCGTTTTGATGCGCCCATGGCGGAAGACTTGAGCGAATTTTGCCGCGAGCGGTTCCCCTCGGGATAAACCGGTGTATAAAGAGACATCTCATCATTTTGCGGGTTGTTAGTAAGAAGCCAATGAGTTCGTATTTGCGTAACCGGTTCCAGAGCCTGGGACTCGGGCTGGCGGCCGCTATTTGCGGCGCAGCTCTACGGCGAGCGCTGTACCCGGTGCAGGGGCCATTGGCGCCGGGCGTTGCATTTGTTCCTTTTATCATCGGCGCGGCCTGGTTTGGCGGCACTGGCGCCGGAATTATCGCCACCGCGGTTGGGTATGGACTGGCGCGATTTTTCTTCAACTTCACGCCTCTGCACGGAACATTAGCCAATTCCGTACAGGCGATTCTGTTTCTGGGCGCGGGTTGGACGATCAGTTGGCTGACCGATTCATTGCGCCAGGCCAAGGCGCGGGCCGAGCTGGACCGGCGGCGTGCCGTCACGATTCTGGCGAGCGTTACCGACGGGCTGATCGGGCTGAATCGGGAATTCCAGGTGGGTTACTTGAATGCCGCGGCGGAGCGCCTTTTGGGTCGCTTAGGCGGAGACGCCTTGGCGGAACCATGGCGGAGCAAACTACGGCCAGCGATGGAACAACGCACGCAACTTTCGTTTGAATATCGCGATCCGAAATCGAGCGTTTGGCTGGAGGTGCATGCCTATCCGGACGAAACCGGCGGGTTGTCGGTCCTGCTGCGCGATATCAGCGAACGCAAACAAATTGAACAATCGATGGCGGAGGCAAATCGGGCCCTGGAGCAGAGCAACGCCCAATTGCAGCAATTCGCCTATGTGGCCGCTCACGACCTTAGCGAGCCTTTGCGGAATCTGATGAGCTACAGCGCACTCATCGCCAACAAATATGGCCAAGCCTTGGGCGAAGAAGGGCGCGAGATGCTCGATATCGCGGTGAACGGGGCGCGGCGGATGCAGGCCCTGGTGGACGACCTCTTGATTTACTGCCAGGTTGCCGGACAAGACGAAGATTGCCATCTAGCAGTGGACTGTGACGCAGTGCTCAGTTTCCTGCAGGGGAATTTTTCCCAGTTGCTGGCCGAATGCGGCGGCAAGATCAGCTGGGGTCATCTGCCTGGGCTGCGCGCACCGGAATCTCAGGTGATGCAGCTGTTTCAGAACTTGGTTGGCAACGCTCTCAAGTATCGCGGCGAGAAGCCGCCGGTGGTGCACGTTACCGCATCACACGAGAACGAGGAATGGGTATTTTCCGTTCAGGACAATGGCATTGGCATCGCGCCCCAGTATCAGGACGAGATTTTCGGACTTTTCCGGCGGTTGCATGGACGCGATATCCCGGGGACGGGCTTGGGATTGGCGATCTGTAAACGGTTTGTGGAACACTATGGGGGCCGAATCTGGGTGAAATCGGAAGAGGGTCAAGGATCGACCTTTTTCTTCAGTTTTCCGGACTCCCGAGTGGAACCGGCCACGAAGAGCGCGAACTCTGTGTTGAGTTCTACCTCTGCAACGAACTGAGGAATGTAGCCGCGCGGGAGCAAGGTTCCCTTTGTGGGTTACTAACCGGCGTTCTGCATTTCCGAGACCTTGTGAGCCATGTCTAGCCCCGAACGTCAGTGAGGGGATGGCGCTTGTATCCCCTCACTGACGTTCGGGGCTGGCCCGCATATCTCACAGCCCCGGACCGATCCTCGATTTGCGGCCCAGGTCAGTGCAGCGCCATGTCCGTCGTGTCGATGAGACGGGAGCTGCTGCTATCGCCGATTGATAATCGGCTCTGCGGCTCCGGTCCACATTAGATGAACATCTCCTCGTCGCTGGTAGCTTCGGCGACGTTGGGACGATTTCCGCGCGCAAGATAGGCGAACGCCGTCTTGATGCCGACGGCGATTCCGTTGATTTCGCGCAAGGGTTTGAGAATACCTGCATTTACGGCAACCACCGTCTCGTGAGTGCGGCTCAACGTGTCGTCCATCACCATTTCCACGCGCTCGAGCTGAACTTTGGCGCGGCTGGTAGCGTCCTCGACGACTTCTTCCACCTTGCGCATCTGGGCTTTGGTCGAATCGAGAATCGCGTTGGCTTTGCCGGTCATTTCGACCAACTGCAGCCGGCTCTGATCGACGGTGGTTCGGGCGGATTCCACCAGGGCCTCCACTTTCGGCAGGAGCGGCAAGACCCGCTCCTGCAGCGTGCGCATCGCGCGATACATTGCGAAGAGCAACCCAGCCTGGATACACAGAGCGACGGCTGCAATAATGACGAACACGGTCGTCACGATAATCCAGGTGTTGGAATCCATACAGGACTCTAGACCCCTTCGGAAGCGATGGGCCGCGCCGAACTTTGGCCGATGGCTTCACGGTAGGCTTGTTTGCCCGCATCCACGGCCGAAGCCAGGTGCTCGCGTTTCTTCGTCACGACCGTGCGGCCGCGGTCTACCAGATCGCTGGCGCCGTCGCGCAGATCTTCACCCCGGCGCCGAAGGTACTTCTTGCCTTCGTCGGCTTTGCTTAGCAGCAAATCCCGGGTTTCATCGCCGCTCTTGGGTGCAAACAACATCCCCACGGCCAGACCCACACCGACTCCGAGAAAGAAGTACGCAATTCTGTTGTCGTCTCCCATGTTCCTCCTTTTCCATGTACTAGCATACCTGCAACGCCGGTCTCCGGCAGATAACCCTATCCGTCAGATAGACTGCTGGAACAAAGTTGTGGTTTCTACGATAATGTCGGTGCATGAGAGAACGGAAGCCAAAACCCTTGGGAGCGGATGAGTTGTTCGACTATGCAGCCTCGGCGCTGGGGCGGCGGGCGCACTCGCTGGGCGAGCTGAGGGACAAGCTTCGCCGCCGATGCGCAGCGGCGGCCGATGTCGATAGCGTAATCCGCCGTCTGAAGGAATACGGATATCTGGACGATAAAAGCTTTGCGGAAAATTACGCAGCCCGCCGGCTGGAAAACGAAGGTCACGGAAAGATGCGGGTGCTGCGCGAACTCTCGCAGCGGCGCATCGCTCCCCAGGTGGCCGAGCAGGCGGTTGAAAAAGCCTTCGCCGAAACGGACGAGGTGGAGCTGATTGAAAACTTCTTGGCGCGCAAATTTCGGGGCAAACATTTGCCCACGTTTTTGGCCGAGCCGAAGAATTTGGCCGGTGCATTTCGGAGGCTCCGGTATGCGGGATTCTCTTCCGGCAAGAGCCTCCTGGTGCTCAAGCGCTACTCCCAGCAGGCGGAGGAGTTGGAAGAGTTGGAAGAGGAGGGACCGGAAGGGCCGGTTCGCCGTTGAGGTGATTGGGGCCGATTGATAATCGGCCGCAGGCTACTAGCCTGCCCCACAACTCCAGCGCACGTTATAATGAAGGCGCAGAAGCTCGTAAAGGCAAGTTTCGCAAGGAATTACATCACCCATCCCCATGTCAGAACCCGGACGCCCTTCACTGGGCATCAATAGCTGGCTCGAAGACGAGCTGTACACCCAGTACCTCCACGACCAGAGAGCCGTTGACGACAACTGGAAGAAGATTTTCGAAGGCAATGGCCAACACGCGGACACGCAAACGAAAACCGCTGGCAACGGTTCTGCCGCCAACGCCCCGCTAAAGCCCGCTGAGCCGCCGCCGGTGGCCAGTGAGCCCGCGCCTGGTGAGCAATTGGCGCCGTTGCGCGGCCCGGCGCTGCGCATCGCTGAAAACATGACGGCCAGTCTTCGATTGCCGACCGCCACTTCGCAGCGCCTGCTCGAGACCAAGGTTCTCGAAGAAGCACGGCGCGTGTTGAACGACGCCAGGGCCGCTAACGGCAAAGGCAAGCTTTCTTTCACTCATCTGATCGGGTGGGCGATCGTAAAATCGCTGGCGGCGAATCCGAACTTGAATCATGCTTACGTGGAAGTAGCGGGCGAAGCGCACCGGGCCGCGCGTTCGGAGATCAATCTCGGTATTGCGGTGGATGTGGCGGGCAGAGACGGCGCCCGCGCGCTGAAGGTGCCGAACATCAAAAACGCGGGTGAACTGACATTTGAGGAGTTCGTGGCGGACTTCGACGATATCGTCGCCCGGGCGCGCACGAACAAGCTGCAGCTCTCCGATTTTGAAGGCACGACCATCTCGCTCACCAATCCGGGAACCGTGGGCACCTTCGGCTCAATTCCGCGGCTGATGGCAGGGACGGGCGCCATCATTGCCAGTGGAGCGATCGACTATCCAGCGGGCTTCCGTGAAACCGCCGCGGCGAAACTGGCGGAGCTGAACGTCAGCAAAGTCATGATGGTGACTTGCACCTACGATCATCGAGTGATCCAGGGCGCGGAGTCCGGGATGTTTCTGGCGCGCCTGGATGAGTTGCTGCGCGGCCAGCATGGATTCTACGAACAGATTTTCCGCGAGTTGGGCGTACAGGCGGAGAGGCCGGCCGCTAGCTCTACTGCTAGCCCCGCCGTCGTCCCGGTGCTCGCGGAGCCCAAGTACGAAGATGTCAATCTTGCGACCAGCGCTTACGCGGCCAAGCTAGCGGCGGTGATGCAGTTGATCCATGCGTTTCGCTCGCGCGGACATCTGGTTGCCACCCTCGATCCGCTGGGAGAACCACGCGAACCCTACCCGGGGCTCAATCCGGCGACCTATGGCCTGACCGAAGCCGACATGGACCGCGAGTTCCCGATCACCAACGTCTACGCGCAAGGCACCGGTAACCTGCCCACCGCGACCCTGCGCGAAATCCTGGACCGGATGCGCCAGACCTATTGTGGAAATTTCGGCTGCGAATACACCTATATGCAGCGTCCGGAAGAAAAGCTCTGGCTGCAGCAGCGCATGGAGCCGAGCCGCAATGCCTGGCCGCTGGAAAAAGAGTTGAGAATCCGATCCCTCGAGCGCGTTATTGAGGCCGAGGAGTTCGAACACTTCCTGCACACGCGGTTCATCGGCCACAAACGGTTCTCGCTCGAAGGCGCCGAATCGGCCGTGGCGATTCTGGACCAGTTCTTAGACCGCGGCGGTAACCAGACTCTGCGAGAGGCCGTGATCGGCATGGCGCACCGCGGCCGTTTGAATGTGCTGGCGAACATCATCGGCAAATCGATGGTGCAAGTGTTTTCCGAATTCGAAGGCGTAGATCCGGAGAGCACACAAGGGTCGGGCGACGTGAAATATCATTTGGGCGCCAGCGGAACATTCAAAACAACGCAGGGAAAAGAAGTTTTGGTGTCCGTGGCGTTCAATCCGAGCCATCTGGAAGCGGTCGATCCGGTGGTAGAAGGTATCGTTCGACCGAAGCAGGATCGCTTGGGCGATACGGAACGCGACCGTGTGATTCCCATTCTGATCCACGGCGACGCGGCCTTCGCCGGTCAAGGAGTTGTCGCCGAGACGCTCAATTTGTCGCAGTTAGACGGATACACCACCGGCGGGACGCTCCACCTGGTGATCAACAATCAAATTGGATTTACCACCAATCCGCAGGAAGCGCGATCCTCGGGCTACGCCACCGATATGGCCCGCATGGTCCAGGCGCCCATCTTCCACGTGAATGGCGATGACGTGGAAGCGTGTGTGCGCGCCGCGCAGTTGGCCTACGATTTCCGCCAGCAGTTCAAGAAAGACGTCGTGGTTGACATGGTGTGCTACCGGCGTTGGGGGCATAACGAGGCGGACGATCCGAGTTACACGCAGCCGGCGCTATACCGAAAGATCAAGGACCATCCGTCGGTTGCCAAACAGTATGGCCAGAAACTGGCCGCGGAGGGGATCGTCGACGCTACACGCCCGGAAGAGCTGCGCAAAGCGGTTTTGGCGCGCTTGAATGCGATCTACGACGAAGCAAAGGCATCATCGCAGAAGTACGAAGTCCAGGAACTCAGCGCCATAAATACTGAACCGGCCGACCTGCCGAGTCCCGAGACGGCAATTTCTCTCGAGAAAGCCCGGGCCATCATCGAGGGACTGGCTACGTTCCCTGGCGATTTTCATCTTCATCCCAAGCTGAAGAGCTTTGTCGAGAAACGCAAGGAAGTTTTCAACGGTGCGCCGATCGATTGGGCGACCGGCGAAGCGCTGGCGTTTGGCAGCCTGGTGTTGGAAGGGACTCCGGTTCGTCTGAGCGGGCAAGACAGCGGCCGGGGGACGTTCTCACAACGCCATCTGGAGTTTTCCGACTACGACAACGGCAAGAGCTATATCCCGATGCAGCATCTCGCGGCACGTCAAGCGCGCTTCGACGTAATCGACAGCAGCTTGAGCGAGTACGCGGTGATGGGTTTCGAGTTCGGCTTCAGCGTGGCCGATCCTTGGACGCTGGTTCTTTGGGAAGCCCAATTCGGCGATTTCGCCAACGGCGCCCAGATCATGATCGATCAGTTTGTCGCGAGCGCCGAAACAAAATGGAGCCAACCCTCCGGATTGGTGCTTTTGCTGCCGCATGGGTTCGAAGGGCAAGGGCCGGAGCATTCCAGCGCGCGGATGGAGCGGTTTCTGCAGTTGTGCGCCGATAACAACATGCAGATTGTCAATGCGTCCACCCCTGGCCAATATTTTCATCTTCTGCGGCGCCAGATGTACGGCGGGGCCGACCGGCGCGGCGTGCGGAAGCCGCTGATCGTGTTTACTCCCAAGCGCATGCTGCGCGATCCTCGCGCCGTCTCGACGCTCGGTGAAGTGACCTCCGGACGTTTCCGGGAAGTTTTGCCCGACACCGCGAGTCTTGACGCTACGCGCGTCACACGGGTGCTTTTTTGCAGCGGCCAGCTTTACTACGATCTGGCTTCGGCGCGAAAAGAGCGCACGCATGTGGCGATTTGCCGCCTGGAGCAGCTTTACCCGTTCGCTTTCGATCAGGTCCGGGACATTGTGAGCCAATACCCGGCGGCGATGGAAGTGGTGTGGGTGCAGGAGGAGCCGCGGAACATGGGCGCATGGCGGTCGGTGCAGGAGAATTTCCAGACGGTGCTCGAAGGCAGTAGAAAAGTGCTGCGCTATCTCGGACGCGCCGACAGCGCCAGTCCAGCCGCGGGCTCGCTCAAGCGCCACCAGCAGGAGCAGGTGGAATTGCTCGAGACCGCGTTTGCGGTGGAGATCAGGAAGCCGGTCGGCCGGCGGCGGAAGGCTATCGCCACGGACTGATGCAACCCCGAGGGTCCAACGTACCGGCGCCCGGTGGAGATCAGGAAGCCGGGGCCGACTGACAATCGGCCGCACGCTGGAAAGCGTGCCATCATGCCAGGCGCCCAGGGGACACAGCTACGATAGACTTTGACCGAAAGGGTTCTTACTCGAGCCCGCTGTGTCCCCATCCGCGCCGCTCGCTTTCGGAGGCCGATTAATAATCGGCCGCAGATTACTAATCTGCCCCACAACACATGAGCCAAGTCACGGTTCTGCGCCTGACGCTCGAATACGATGGCACCAAGTACAGCGGCTGGCAGGAACAGATCAACGCCCGCACGGTAATGGGGCAGCTTCGGACGGCGGCCGAGGAGCTGTTCGAGGCCAAGGTCGATATCCAGGGCTCCGGGCGCACGGACGCGGGAGTGCATGCGCTGGCGCAGGTGGCGCATCTGCGCGTCAAAACCACGCGGCCGGTGCGTCCGGAGCAGATTCGCCGCGGGCTCAACGACCGGTTGCCCTCCGACGTGTGCGTAATCGAAGTGGAGCCGGCGCCGCCTGAGTTCCACGCTCGGCACGACGCCATCAGCCGGACGTACCTCTATCAGATCTCGACGCGCCGCACCGCGTTTATGAAGAAGTACGTGTGGTGGGTGAAAGAAGAGCTGGACGTGGCGGCGATGTCGCGCGCCGCTGCCATGCTGGTTGGCCGTCACGACTTTGCCGCCTTCCGCGCGCTCGATCCTGCCCGGCCTGACATTTCGACCGTGGTGGTTGTACAGGCCGCGGGGATTGAGGTGGAAGGGAACCTCATTCTGTTCCGGATCAGCGCGTCGCATTTTCTTTGGCGCATGGTTCGGCGGATTGTCGGCGTGCTGGTAAAGGTCGGACTGGGCGAGTTGCGCCCGGAAGATCTGTTGCGTGCGTTAGAGGGCAAAGCAGACGCGAAGATGGATATCGCCGCATGGACCGCGCCAGCCTCGGGCTTATTCTTGGAAAGCGTCGAGTACCCAGCGCCGAAAATGGCAAAAAGATCGGCTCGTACGAAGCCTTATCCGTCAATGTGACGTGATGGCGACATCACTGGAGTAATAGCCAAACGGCGCTTAAGAAGGTGACCATTCTCCGAGTGGCCGACGATCCAACCGAAACGGTTCCATTGGCGGGTGGAATGGGATTCTGCAGGTCTAATCGCGTGCACGCGCTGCATGAACTG
>DATFZA010000746.1:0-7166 GCA_035314765.1 Bryobacteraceae bacterium | reverse complement strand
GTACGGTGATCGCCTTCATCGGCGGTCTCCACTATTGGTGGCCAAAAATCACCGGTCATATGTATTCGGAAAAATGGGCCCGGGTTGGCTGCGCGCTGGTCTTCATCGGCTTTAACATGACCTTCTTCACGCAGTTCATTCTGGGCAGCCGTGGCATGCCACGCCGCTATTACAACTACCTGGATCAATTCCAGCCGCTGCATGCTTTTTCGAGCTACGGCTCGTTCATTTTGGGAGCCGGCTTATTTTTGACGCTGGGTTACCTCCTGGCCTCGTTACGCGGCCCGATGAACGCTCCCGTCAATCCTTGGGGGGGAACCACTCTCGAATGGCAGACGCAATCGCCGCCCATCGAGCACAATTTTGAAGGGCAGCCAACCGCGGTTATGCCCTACGACTACCGAGAGCTTGTTGGGAGAAGTGTCGAGACCCACGTATGAGCACCGCTACTGTTGTTCACGACGAACACGAGGCCCATCTCCAGCATCATTTTGCGGACTCGGAACAGCAAGCCGAGACCAGCAAACTGGGCATGTGGCTGTTTCTGGCCACCGAAATTCTGTTGTTCGGCGGGCTCTTTGTCGGGTTTGGCATCAGCCAGATCAAGTATCCGGAAGCGTTTCTGGCGGCGCACGAGCATCTGCAGAAACCTCTCGGGTTTCTGAACACCGTGGTGCTGCTGATCAGCAGTTGGACCATGGTGATGGGCGTCTGGAGCGCCCGCAACAACAAACAGAAAGCGTTGCAGATCTTTCTGTTGCTGACCATCGCCTGCGCCTGCATTTTTTTGGGCGTCAAGTATTTTGAATACTCGCATAAGTTTGAAGACGGCCTGCTGCCCGGCCGGTTTTACACCCACAGTCCGATGTCGGACCACCAGTTCGTCTTCTTCAGCTTCTATTTCATGATGACCGGGCTGCACGGATTTCACATTCTGGGCGGCATCTGCGTCTTGACCTGGATCTATGTGCGAGCCCGCCGTGGTGAATTTTCCAGCGCCTATTACACGCCCGTCGATCTGGTTGGTCTGTATTGGCACTTGGTGGACATGATCTGGATTTACCTGTTCCCGCTTCTATATTTGATCAAATGAGCGAACATACTCACGCCAATCCCAAGAGAGAAGTCGTCAGCTACGCCATAACGCTGGCCATCTTGTTGGTCCTGACCTTCATCACCGTGGCCGTGTCCTATCTCGACTTTGGCGCGGGTAACGTGGTCATCGCGCTGGCCATCGCCACCATCAAAGCGTCGCTGGTCGGGCTGATCTTCATGCACCTGCTGCATGACAAACCCATCGACGGCTTGATCCTGGTGGCCGGGTTTCTGCTGCTCGCACTATTTCTCGGCTTCAGCGCGATCGACGTGGATAGCCGCGGCAACCTGGAGCCGGCCAACGTGAAGACGCCCATCGCCGCGCCCGCAAAGCCTCCGGCAAAACCCTAATGGAGCAGGCCTGGAGTTTGTGGGGCCGGTTAGTAACCGGCGGCGGGTTAGTAACCCGCCCAGGGCCGATTAATAATCGGCTGCAGGTTCATAACCTGCCCCACACATGAACTGGGGCGCAGTAGCGGCGGCCTTGCTGGCAGCGGGCGTGATATTCGGCGCCTTCGGCGCCCACGGCCTCCGCGACAAGTTAGACGCCTACTCCATGACAATCTACGAACGCGCGGTGTTCTACCATTTCGTACACGCACTCGGAATGCTGATCGTCTCAGCACTTCCTAAGCTCTCGCCATCTCAGACCAACCGCGTCTGCTTACTCCTTCTAGCAGGCATAGCGATCTTTTGCGGGAGCTTGTACGCCTTGGCGATCACCGGAGAAAAAATGCTCGGCGCGATCACTCCGTTTGGTGGCTTATCCTTCATCGCCGCCTGGCTTCTGTTGGCTTGGTACTTGTACCGGACCTACTCGTAACGCAGAGCGTCATTTATTCATAACGCAATGCTTCTACCGGATCGAGCTTCGACGCTACCACGGCCGGCCAGACGCCAAAGAACACTCCTACGCCCACCGACACGCTAAAGCCGGCGATCACCGCCCAGGCCGGCACTTGCGCCGACAGCGCGGGGAAAATCAATCCCACCAGCAACGTGACCATAATCGCGAAAGCAATTCCGGTCAAGCCGCCCGCGCCGCTCAAGGCCACCGCCTCGCTCAGGAACTGTAGCACGATGTCGCCGCGCCTTGCGCCCAGCGCCTTGCGGACGCCAATCTCGCGGGTCCGCTCAGTAACGCTGACCAGCATGATGTTCATCACGCCAATGCCTCCAACCAATAATCCCAAGCCGGAAATGGCGATGGACAAGAGAATGATCATCGAGTTGATGCGGTCGAAGTTCTCGATGATCGAATCCGCGGTCGACAGTGAAAAATCGTCCTCCTGACCAGCGGGCGTGTGGCGAATCTTGCGCAGCGCCGTGCGGATCTCTTCGATCGCGTCGGCGCGCCGGCCCGGCCGGGCCTTCGAGGTCAGAAAGAAGGTGTGCGACTGCGGATAACGGACTCGCGCCGTTTCCAGCGGAATGGTGATCTGGTGATCTTGCCCGTTCTCGCCGAAAAACGCGCCTTTGGCCGGAGCAAAAACCCCCACCACCAAGTATTCGGCGCCGTCAAAGATCATGCTTTGTCCGGCGGCTTTTCCCGTGGGAAAGAGAGCCTCCGCGAGACTCGAACCCAGCAGGGCGACCCGCTGCGCGCGCTCCGACTCCGAGGGCGTGAAGAGGCGGCCTTGCGATAATTCACGCGGCGTCAACGTGAACGTATTGGGCGTCGCGCCGATCACCGTGACCTGATCGGTTTCAAACCCCGGCACTTTCGCCGTCCACGTGCTATCGGCCGGCTGGTGCACAAACAGACTGACGGAAACGTCGTCCACCGCGGGCACCACGTGCTTGATGTAATCGGCATAGAAGACCTCAATCGGACGGCGCTTCAGTTCCTTCGGCCGCGCCATGCCTTCCGACGGATCGCCACTGACCCGCGCCAGGAAAATATTGTCCGGCCCGAACTCCTGGAAAAAATCGACGATGCCCTTGCGCAATCCGGTGAGCAGAGACGCGACGGTTACCACGGTCGTGATCCCGATCACGATGCCGAGCATGGTTAAGGCGGAGCGGAATTTGTGCGCCCAAATGGAGCTTAACGCCATGGTCAGCGTTTCTCCGACGCTGATTCGGGAAGGGGCGGTCATTCGGCTCGCAGCGCGACCACCGGGTCCATCCGCGCCGCCCTCCTGGCCGGGTACCAACCCGAAAGTATGCCCACGATCGTGGACACGGAAATGGAAAGAATCACGTAGGTCGGAGTTACTCGCAGAAAAAGACCAAACAGCAGACTCAATCCGCTGGCGAGCACGGCGCCCAGCGCCAGCCCCAGCGCGCCGCCGGTCATGGCCAGAATCACCGATTCCGTCAGGAACTGGAGCATGATGTCGCTTTGCGTTGCGCCGAGACTCTTGCGAATGCCGATCTCGCGCGTGCGTTCGGTCACACTGACCAGCATGATATTCATTACCACGATGCCGCCCACGACCAGAGAGATGCTGGTGACTGGCACCACAATCGCCGCGATGATCCCGAGGATCTGGTCCACGAAACTGCGGACAGAATCCGGAGTCAACGTATCGAAGTTGTCTGGCTTGCCGGGCTGCGCATGGAAGTGCGCGCGCAACGCCGCTCGCGTCACATCCAAGGCTTCATTAAAAGTCAGTCCGGTGGTGGGCCGGGCCCGGCCGAACACGGTGATTCCTCTTTGCCCGCCGTACATCTCCAGATAGACTGACGATGGAATATAAACCGGATTATCCAGATTCCGCCCAAAAGCCGAACCCTGCTTCTCCAGCAATCCCACCACAGTGAACTCGATGCCGTTAATGCGAAGTTTCTTGCCCACGGGGTTGGCGTCGCCAAACAAGACTTGCCGGACGTCGGTGCCGATCACGGCCATCGGCCGGCGCATCTGTTCTTCGGTCTCGGTGAAAAACCGCCCGTCCGTCACGATGACGTCGCGGATGTCGGGCAGCGTAGAGGAGACGCCGATCACGCTGGCGCCTTCGTAGACCTGATTGTCGCCCTTGATGTCTTCTGTGTGCTGCGAGTACAGACTGTAGATCACGCGCTCGCCGGTGGTTTGCCGCAGGTAGGTGAGATCGTTAGGCCGCACCAGTTTGTTGTGCTTCAACTTCTCCATGTAATCGCGGCGGCTGAGCCGGCCCACCGCGGCAATTTGCGCCACCAGGTAGCTTTCGGTGCCGAAAGCAGTGGCCGTCACGCCCTCCGTGTAGGCCTTCAACCCGTCAATAGCCGCGCCGACCATAATGACGCTGGCCACGCCGATGATGATCCCGAGCAAGGTGAGAAAGCTGCGCAGCTTATGCGCCCGAATGGAATCGAATGCCAGCGCGCCAGCGGTGATGAGTTTTGCGACCAATCTGTCTGCTATTCTACGGGAAGACGTTACCCCGATGAGAAGGGGACCAAGACGTTACTACTCTAGGGTCAAACCTGAACGACGCGGCAACGGGACTCCAATTGAGTCCCGTTTCATTTATCTTTGTGGGGCGATCCCCCTGGATCGCCGCCGACGCCCTCGTCGGCGTCCCCTCACGATACTTTTTCCGCGATCGATTTCGCCTGCACAAACTGCAACAAATAATCCGGACCGCCGGCTTTGGAGTCCGTTCCCGACATGTTAAAGCCGCCAAAGGGATGCGCGCCCACCATGGCTCCCGTGCATTTCCGGTTGATGTACAAATTTCCCACGAAGAAATGCTCCTTGGCCAGACGAATCTTCTCCGGATCGTTGCTGTAGACCGCCCCTGTCAGCCCATATTCGGTATCGTTAGCCAGTTCCAGCGCATGCGCGAAATTTCGCGCCTTGGTCACCGCCAGAACCGGTCCGAATATTTCCTCCTGGAAAATACGGGCCTGCGAGTCGACGTCCGCAATCACCGTGGGCTGCACGAAAAAGCCCTCGCCTGGAACGGACGAACCGCCGTGGATCAACCGCCCTTCTTTCTGTCCGACAGCGATGTAATCGAGGATCGTTTTCCGGGCGCTTTCATTGATTACCGGGCCCATGTATACGTCCATCTGGTCGGATGGGCCAACGGTAACTTCCGCTATTTTCTTTTTCAGCTTTTCGAGAAAGACCTCATAGACGGAAGCATCGACGATGGCCCGCGAACAAGCCGAGCATTTCTGTCCCTGATACCCGAACGCCGATGTCACCACCCCGGCGACAGCGCTGTCCACGTCGGCTTGACTGTCCACCACAATGGCGTCCTTGCCGCCCATCTCCGCAACCACGCGCTTGATCCATTTCTGTCCCTTGCGCGGTTTGGCGGCAAGTTCGTTGATGCGCAGCCCGACGTCGCGCGAGCCGGTGAACGAGACAAAGCGAGTCTTGGGATGCTCCACCAGAAAATCGCCGATCACGGCTCCGCTACCAACCAGCAGAGAAAAGCTCTTCTCGGGAAAACCGGCGTCTACCAGCACCTCTGCAAATTTCGCGGCGATGGTGGGCGTGTCGCTGGAGGGCTTGATCACCACCGTGTTGCCGGTGACCAGCGCCGCCGCCGTCATGCCGGCCAAAATCGCCAGCGGAAAGTTCCACGGCGGAATGATCACGCCAACGCCCAGCGCCAGATAGACCATCTCATCGTGCTCGCCAGGCAATTGCACTACCGCGTCCGGATTCGCCAGTTTCTGCATCTGCAGCGCGTAGTACTCGCAAAAATCGATGGCTTCCGAAACGTCGCCTTCGGCCTCGGGCCACGTCTTGCCGGCTTCATAAACCAGCCACGCATCAAACTCATACTTGCGTTTGCGGATCAGCGCGGCCGCGCGCATCAGCATGTCAATGCGTTGCCGGGCCGGCGTGGCGCTCCATTCCGGAAAGAAGTGGGCCGCGGATTCGATGGCCTCATTGGCCAGCTCCACCGTGGCTTTGTGATGGATGCCGACAGTTTCCGATGGCCTCGATGGGTTCACCGAGCGCAGCGTATCGTGGGTCTTCTCGTGCCGTCCCGCTACGCGCAGGTCATATTCACGGCCCAGTTCGGCTTTCACCTTGGCGGCGGCTTCTTCGGCCTTGCGCCGGCCCTCCGGCGTGGAAAAATCGGTATAGGGCTCGTTACGAAACATCTCGATCGGAGCCTTTTCCGCGACAACAGTGCTCATGGTTTATCCTTGAATCTTTTCCTGCACATTAGCGGCGGTCTCTTCCACCATTCGCCGCCCGCGCTCGAACAGCTCCGCGGCCTCGTCGGCCATCTTGCGCCCGCGTTCAAACATCTCGCGGCCGCGGTCGATCATTTCTTTTCCCGAATCCTGCAGCGCAACGCGCCCGCGATCGGTTTGTTTGGCGATCTTTCGCCGTGTTTCATGCCCCGACGCCGGTGCGTATAACAACGCAACCGCGGCCCCGACAGCCGCTCCGGCAATAAACCACACCACTCCAGGCGCGTTCGAATCGTCAGCCATATTTGCTCCTCCCCTCCATTGTAGGATCAGTCCGCGACCGCCAGTTCCCCTGGCAGGATCCTCCGCGTCCGCGGCAGTACCCCGCGCCGCGCCAGCACGCACGCGAAAACCAGGGTTCCCACAAACACCGCCAGCTTCAAAAGGTCCTCTTCCCTGCCGCGCGGCAGAATCTTCCACATCGCGCCCAACACCGGCTGCGCCATGCAAACCGCCCAGACTGAGCCGTAAAAATAACGCCGTTCCGTTCCCTCGCCTTGCGTGGATGCCTTGACGCGCGGCAACAGACCGAGCGCGCCCAGCGTCCAGATCGCGATCGCAATCGGGAAATAAGCGGCCGAGAAAATCTGCTGCAGATACCATTTGCCCGTGGCTGCGGCCGTCAGCAAACCGGTCAGGTTGAGCAGCGCAAAGTTCAGCACCACGTTCCAAGCGAAGGTGTAGCAAATGCGCCGATACAGCGGATTGGGTTTGTCTTCCGTAAAGCGGATGATGTAAGGCGCCGGTTCGGCTCCCGGCAATTTACCAAAGAGCGCGGCGATGCCCGTGCCTGCGGCAACCAGCCCCAACCAAACCGCACGGCGCATATCGAACCCATGCGCGAATAGCTGAAACGTCGAGGGCCCCGGCGAAATGAAGAAGACCCAAATCCAGATCGGCCAGTGCGCGATGCGATAGAGAAC
>DATFZA010000745.1:0-4343 GCA_035314765.1 Bryobacteraceae bacterium | reverse complement strand
GCCTTTATAGCCCTTGACGAGCGCCGCTACATCGGTTTTGGCGGGAACCTCCACCCGGTCCGGCTTGGCTTCCGGGATGAACTCGCCCACCGTGCGATTGGATGGTTTGAGATAAGCAGACGCCACTCGTTGCACGTCGGCCGGCGTCACTTTCCGGATGGCGTCGCGCTCGAGGAACATCGTGCGCCAATCGCCCAGCGCGGCATATTCGCTCATAAACAAGCCGATTCGCTCCGAATCGCGCAGGCTGAGGTCGATATCCTTAAGCATGCGGGTGCGGGCCCGGTCCACTTCTTCTTTGCTGGGTGGTTCTTTGATCACGCTGTCGATGGTCGCCAGCATCTGATCGCGCGCGCCGGAAAGGGAATCCGCCTTGTTGACCATCGCTCCAAAATAAATCATGCCCGGCTCATTTAATTGCAGCGCGTTTCCGAAAACGCGGCTGGCCTTCTTGTTATCGACCAGGGCTTTGTACAACCGGCCGGATACATCCTCGCCGAGAATGCCGGCGAGTACCTCCAGGGCGGGGAAGTCGGCGTTATCGCCGTCGGGAATGTGATAGAAAGCCAGAATGGCTTGAACGTCGCCGACGCGCCGGACCGTGGTGGTGCGTTCGCCATCTTGCGCCGGCTCTACTGTGTAAGTGGGGACCAACACACGCGCGGGTCTGGGAATCTTGCCGAAATATTCTTCCACCAGTTTGACGATCTGCGCTTCGTCCACCTTTCCGGCAACCGTGAGAACCGCGTTGTCCGGCTGATAGAACTTGTGGTAAAAAGCCTGCAATTTGTCGATCGGTACCCGCTCGATATCGGATTTATTTCCAATCACTGTCCGTCCGTAGCTGTGCCATAGATAGGCGGCGGCCATGGTGTGCTGGAACAACACGTTCATCGGGTTGTTTTCGCCGCTTTCGAATTCATTGCGGACCACCGAGAACTCTTTGTCGAGATCCTCCTTGCGGATGAACGAATTCACCATCCGGTCGGATTCCAAATCCAGCGCCCAGCGCAGGTTCTCGTCCGAGGCTTGAAACGTCTCGAAGTAGTTGGTGCGGTCCCAGGAGGTGCTGCCATTGGGCCGTGCGCCGTGCTCGGTCAACTCCTGCGGGATATTGGTGTGCTTCGGGCTGCCCTTGAAAACCATGTGCTCCAACAGGTGCGCCATGCCTGCCTCACCCGCTCCCTCATGCCGCGAGCCGACCAGGTACGTCATGTTGACGGTGATATTGGGCTTAGATGGATCCGGAAAGACCAGCAACTGAAGGCCGTTGTCAAGCGTGTACTCGGTGATGCCTTCGACGGAGGTGATCTTGGTAACCGCCCCGAACGACAAAGCGCAAGCGAGGGAAAGGATCAGCGTGGTTTTCATTGGAATGAGACTGCTCTTGACCGAATGATAGCGTGCTGCACCGCCGCCTTGTTGGTTTTGGACTTCCGTCTAACCCCGAACGTTAGTGAGGGGATCAGCGCCCGGTCCCCTCACTGAGGTCGGAGCAACGATCGACGTATTCTGGTGCAGCGTCCTACCGAAGCCAAGAAGACCGGGAGCCAACGCCGCCGGAGTAACGGCTGCGGCGGTGCAAGTTGCTTGCGCGGAGAGCGATTGCAACGCGTTCGGTGTCACGCTGGCTTGGTCATACCCTCAATCCCACTGCCCGCATCAGCTCCAGCGCGTTGCTGCGCTCCACCACGCCCGGATGCAGGCGATAGTCAAAATGCAGTTTGCCCTCGACCAGCGTGTCGGCAAAATGCACATTTGCGGCGCCCGTGCCCAGGCTGCTGGCGATATCGGCCAGGGCCAGATCGTGCGTGGTGATCATTCCGATTGCGCCGCGGTCCACCAATGACCGGACGATGGCTTCGGCGCCGATGCGGCGGTCGTGCGAATTCGTCCCGCTGAGCATTTCGTCCATCAGAAAGAGAACCGGCCGTGGCCCGGCCGTCAAATCCACGATTTCCCGGATGCGAGTGATCTCGGCATAGAATCGCGACTTGCCATCCTGCAGCGAGTCGAGAATCCGGATCGATACGCCCAGCGAAACCGGCGCCACGACCAGGCGCTGAGCACGCACCGGCGCCCCCGCCCAGGCTAATACCGTATTCAAGCCGACCGACCGGAGCAGCGTGCTCTTTCCCGACATATTAGATCCGCTCACTACCAATAGCCGTAGCGGACCACCCAACTGAACGTCATTGCGTACGCAGCTCTCCTCGGCCATCAGCGGATGGCCAAGCCCCTCCGCCTGAAACCAGCCCTTTTCCTGACTGACCTCGGGGAACGGGTCGGCGGGATGCTCAAACGAGTAACCGGAAATGGCCAGCAGCGCTTCGAACTCGCCGACGGCCGTCAACCAATCGCGGATCGCTGGCCCCGAACGGGCACGCCAGCGCTCCACCGCGATCGCCACCTGCAGACGCCACAACAGCGCGGCGGCAATTGGGCGGAAAAAGACGTTGTGCTCCCAATCCAGACGTTCCACCAGGCCGCGGAGTTTTGCGATCTCGACGGAAGCCGGCCGGCCGGCCGTCCGAATGCGTTGCGAGAGCGCCTCCAGGCAAGGCGACGTGAACGTCTCGCGTTCAAATCGCCCGACTAGCGCGGAAAGCAACTCGAGATCGTGCTCGGAAGCCTCCACGCGGTTGGCGATTTGGTCGGCCTTCGAGCGGAAGACCAGCGTCACAGCGAGCACCAGAAACAGCGCGCCCAGCACCGGAGTCCTCCTGGTGACTTGCGCCATATAGAGTGAAAGAGTCACTAGAACCGCCGCGCACAGCAGGGCTGCTAGGGGACGCAACCAGTCCGGCAGCACAACTGGCGGCGCTTCGCCCCAAGCGGCGATGGTTTCAGCTTTCATCTCGGCGCGGGCGGTCTCGCCGAGGATGGCGAAATCCTCGCGCAGATCCAGCCGTGAGCGAAGTTCAGCCACCGCCTGGTGGCGGGCCGTCACTTGCTCCCAGGCCGCCGGCGCCAACAGCCAACTGGCGAGGGTGTCTTCCCCTGGACGCGTGCGGGCGGTCGACAGTAGCTCAAACAGGCCGCCCTTTCCGAACAGGTCCAGGTCGTCGGCGTAGATGTGGCCGGCGTTGGCGAATCGCTCCCCGCGTTCGCCGTGGCCGATCCAGCGCCCTTCCATGCGGTCGAGCCCGCTCTGATAAAACTGCGCCGCGCGCCGCGCGCGCTCGAGGCGTTCCTCTATTTGCGAGTGAATCACCACGAGCCCGGTGAACACAGCGGCAGGCGGAATCAGCCACCAAGGCGAAAGAACCGTCTCTCCAAAGACGAAAAATGCCACGGCCACGCCGGCAATGGCGACCAGCAGTCGCACATTGCCGATGCGCCGCGAAGCCCGCTCTTGCGCCCCAACCTCTGCTTGCCTTGCGTCGAGACGCTCCCGGTATTCCACCCTCGGATTCACCTCCGGATACACAATGCTAGCCTAGCAACAGCCCGTCTAACCCCGAACGTAAGTGAGGGGATTGGCGCTTAATGCTAGCCCAGAAGCCATTCATGAGCCCGGATCCATTCGACGACAACCCGGTTCGAATTCCCATCACCGACGTCTTTGATTTGCACAGCGTGCCGCCCCGAGACGTCAAAGCCATCGTGGAGGAGTATCTCCAGGAAGCGCACCGCCTGGGATTCAAATCGCTGCGCATCGTGCATGGCCGGGGAATTGGAGTGCAACGGGAAATGGTCAGAACGATCCTGGCGCGGACTCCGTTTGTGGCGGGCTTCGGCGACGCGCCGGCCGAAGCCGGTGGCTGGGGCGCGACCATCGTCAGCCTGCTTTGAAGCGGCTTTAAAGATTGTGGAACTATTTCTCTACCCGCCGGAATACCAGACAGTGGGAGAGACGAACGATGCCGATTTGATGCTCGCGGCGCAAGCGGGCGACGAGGCCGCGTTCACCATGCTATACCGGCGTCATCAAGGTTCCGTATATCGTTACGCACTGCATATGAGCGGAAAAGCGGATGTGGCCGAAGAGGTGGTGCAGGATGTCTTTCTGATCCTGCTGCGGGATTCGCGCCAATACGATGCCGGGCGCGGTCCGTTAGCGGCATACTTGCTCGGCATCGCGCGGAAGCGTGTTTTGCGTTGGCTTGAAAAAGCGCGTGTTTTCGAACCGGAGCTGGAGCATGTTGCCGATCCACGCGATCTCTCGCTGGAATCGGCGCGCAATCAAATGATCGGCCAATTGCGGCGCGCGATTCTGGCGTTGCCATCCAACTATCGCGAGGCGGTGATCCTGTGCGACATCGAGGAGATGGAGTATGCGCAAGCCGCGGAGATTCAGGGTTGCGCGGTGGGGACCATCCGGTCGCGGCTGCATCGGGCGC
>DATFZA010000744.1:0-12176 GCA_035314765.1 Bryobacteraceae bacterium | reverse complement strand
TACGTGATGCGGAATATCGCGCAGCTTGGCGCTCAATCGCTCCGATTCTTCCACGCTGCCGGTCCCGACCAGAACCGGCTGTGCCATCGCATATGCACGCCGGATTTCGGCCAGAACGGCCTGTTCTTTATCTCGCTTGGTCGCGAAAACTGCGTCCGGGTAATCGACGCGGATCACGGGTTTGTTAGTCGGAATAGTCTCCACGCGCAAACCGTAAATCTTCTCGAACTCCAAACTCTGCGTTTCCGCCGTGCCGGTCATGCCGCAAATCTTCGGGTAGAGCGCCATCAAGTGCTGCAGCGTGATCGAGCCGAGAATCATCCCCTGCCGCTTCGCGGCGACGCCCTCCTTCATCTCCACAGCTGTATGAAGTCCCGCGGGCCAGCGCCGGTCCTGGGCAATTCTTCCCTTGAACTGATCCACCATTTCAATGGCGCCACCCTTCACGACGTAATCCACGTCGCGGCGGAGCAGCACGTGGGCATGCAGCGCGTCCTGAACGGCGGTGAGAATGTGGATATTGCGCTCTTCGTAAAGATTCTGGCAATGGAACGCCCTTTCCACCGCCGCGATTCCTGGGTCTGTCAGCGCGACGTTGCGCGCGCCCACGTCAACGGAGCAATAGAATGGAGGGCGCAAATTCCTGGCGACCTGATCTGCCGCATGCGCCAATCCGACGCCACCAGTGTCGCCGCCGGCAATTACCAGCGGAATGCGTGCTTCATCAATCAGGATGGAATCGACTTCGTCAATCACGGCTGCCGCGAAGGGGCGTTGCACCTGCTCATCCAGCCGGAGCGCCAGGCGGTCCCGAAGAAAGTCGAAGCCGATCTCATTGGCGGTGCTGTACATCACGTCGCAAGCGTATGTGGTGCGCCGTTCGGCCGCGCTCATCCCTTGTTGCAGATAGCCCACGGATAGACCTAAGTAGCGGTAAATGTCTCCCATCCACGCGGCGTCGCGGCGGGCCAGGTAATCGTTTACAGTCAGCACATGCACGCCGCGCCCTTCGCGCGCGTACCAAGTTATAGCCGGGACGGCCGCCAGGGTCTTTCCCTCGCCCGTCTGCATTTCGGCGATGCTTCCGCGCGCCAGCGCGAGAGTCCCACGCAGTTGAACATCAAACATGTCCTGGCCAAGAAGGCGCGACGCGGCCGCTGCTGTAACGGCCACGAACGTCAGCAAATCGCCAGCTTCCAAAGCTACCGCGCGCAGCCCCGAATCACTCAGGCGGCTATATCCAGCTCGCAGGGCGTTGATCCGGAGAATAGCGGATCCGTCACGTCGCGAAGGCGCGAAAATAGAATCCAAAAATCGGCGCACGGCGCCCTCCTTCTTCTCTCGTTCGATTTATTAACGAACTTGGTGAGTCGAGGGCGGTGGACGCTGAAAGAGGGCCGTCCCAAGAGCGGCGATTGGCAAGGAAAAGTTATCTTTACCGAAGATCGCGCACGAAGGGTTTCGTCGAGGTGGGGATCCGGCTGGGCAGGTTTCGGGAACCTCGCGCATGGATTCGGCCGATCTATACAGGCAGATGATGACGCTGGCAGCGCCGGTTGTAACCCGGATCGTTGGCGCGGCGAAGTTCGCCGAAGCAATCAACAGAGTTGCGATCAACCAAAGTAGGAATCGCTGCTTCAATCTATGGAGAGTATCCCACACCGGATGAATACGGTGCTTTTGCAAACTGCCGTCCCCTCACTAACGTTCGGGGCTACTCCGGATTGCGCCGCGAAGCAGGTTTATGGAATACTGCACAACACCCAATTGAAAGTTGCGCGCTCTCTCGTGCTTAGCCTACTTTTCCAACTGAAAATTACCGGCATATAGCGCATCAATTCCCGAAGAATAAAAACTCCTGACCGCATCTCTGGGATTGCACACCAACGGATCGCCAAACAGATTGAAGCTAGTGTTGTAAAGTACCGGAAGCCCGCTCTTTTCGCCAGCGGCCAGCAGCAGCCGGTGATATAGCGGATTGTCTTGCGCCGAGACAGTGTGCACTCGCACCAATCCGTCGCCCAGCACCGCGCTCTGAAAGGTCTTGCGGTATGCCGGACGCACGCGGCCAACCGTGGCGAGAAAACGGGCGTTCGGGCCGGCTTCGAAATACTCGGCGCAGAGTTCCAACGGAACGGACGCCGCAAACTTGCGAAACGGCTCCCGGTGCTTGATGAAAATGTTCAGATTTTCGGTGGAATAGGGATTCAGCGGCGATGCGAGAATGCTGCGGTTGCCCAGCGCGCGCGGTCCAAACTCCATGCGGCCTTGCATCCAGGCGATAATCTTCTGATCCGCCAGATCGCGCACCGCGCTGTCCACCAGTTCATCGGTAGTCAGCAGATACCGGAATCGCAGTTTGCAATTCTCCAGCACTTTTTTCGTCTCTTCGGCGCTGAATGCCGGGCCCAGGAACAGATCGAATTCCGTCCGTTGCGTTTGCCGGTAGACCGAATGCCAGGCTTGCAGCACGGCGCCAATCGCGGTCCCGGCATTGCCCGAGGCAGGCTGGACAAAGACGTTCTTAGTGCGCTCGATCGCGCTTACCAGCAGGGCGTTAAACGCCAGGCCGCCGGCCAGACACACGTTGGCGTGATCGCCGGCCATCTGCAGCACCGTCTCTTCCGTGGCCCGCTGGAGCCCTGCCGCGATGGACGCCCGCAGCGCTAAGGGAATATCGGCTTCGTCTTCCAGGCCGAGCCGCGCATAGAATTTCTCGCTGAACCCACCCGCGCTCAGCCGGTCGGCGTCGAAATAACTGCGGTCCACTCGCGGCCAATCCTGGCCGCCCAAAATTTCGCGGAACAAGGGCGCGAATTGCTCGGCATCGCCGGACGTAGAAAGCCATTGCACCTTGTGTTCGTCGGCATTGGCGTGAAAGCCGAGCAGCTCCGTGACGCGGCCGAACACATCGCCCAGTGAATCGGGATAGAACAGTTCCCGCTCCAGCCGAAGATCTTTGCCGGAGCCTTGCCAAAGCGCTCCGCAGCGGAAGTCGCCAATCCGGTCGAGCGTGATTACCGCGGCTTCGGAAAACGGCGAAACATAAAAGGCGGAAGCGGCGTGCGCCGTATGATGCTCCACCAGAATCAGGCGCGCGTTGGGGAAATAGGCGCGCACTTCCAAGTGCAACTCGCCTTCGACACCGCTGGCGAACGGCGGCACTAGCGCCACGCAATCGACACTGGCAGCGTGGACGCCCGCAAGTTCGAGCGACATCTGAATGGCCTCGCGCGGCAGTTCACCCGCCTCCGAGCGGCGGGAAATTTTCTTCTCTTCCACCGCCGCGGCCAGCACGCCGTCCTTCAACACCGCGCAAGCCGCGTCGTTCAGCAACCCTCCCAGGCCGACGATGTTCATTTCGATTTCTTTTCGGTCTTCGCACGGAGGGCGAGACTGCGATTGGCGCCGTCCGGATTGGCGCAGAAATTCAACCGGCGCTCGGGCCGATCAATGATTCTGGGCTTAGCGCATAATTCAACCGCTCCCTCACGGTCGCGGCTCGGAAAGCGTGACTGAGCCGCGACCGTGTGGCGGGCCACCGAAGCCCATGAAAAACGCGCGATGGGGATCGCGTTCCCAGGCGAGCGGTCCGGAAGTAGTGGCAGGGTTGTTTTCATGACAAGTACTGGGCGCCAGCCCTTCACTTAGATTTCCTTTCGATCTTCGCCCAGGTGTCGCGCAAAGCGACGGCGCGATTGAAAACCGGACGACCTGGCTTGCTGTCGGGATCGGCGCAGAAGTAACCTAATCGCTCGAACTGATAACTCACTCCGGGCTTGGCCTCGGCCAGGCTGGGTTCCACTTTGCAGTTGCGCAGAACTTCTAGCGATTTCGGATTCAAGCACTCGACAAAATCCGCAACTTCATTGGGATTCTCGAGCGTGAAGAGCGTCTCATACAGCCGCACTTCCGCGTCGACGGCATGCCGGGCTGAAACCCAGTGGATGGTTCCTTTCACTTTGCGGCCGTCAGGCGTGTTGCCGCCGGCGGTCGCGGGATCGTAGGAGCAGTGCACCTCCACGACCTCGCCTTTTTCGTTTTTCACTACTTTGGTGCAGGTGACCAGGTAGCCATAGCGCAGCCGCACTTCCCTGCCCGGAGACAGGCGGAAATACTGCTTGGGCGGATCCTCCCGGAAATCGTCCTGCTCGATGAAGAGCACGCGCGAGAACGGAACTTTGCGGCTTCCGGCGCTCGCGTCTTCCGGATTATTCACCGCCTCCATCATCTCGGCTTTGTCTTCCGGATAGTTTTCAATCACGACTTTCAAAGGATTCAGCACCGCCATGACCCGCAGCGCGGTCTTGTTCAATTCTTCCCGCAGCGCGTGTTCCAGTAGCCCGATTTCGATCACGCCGGTGGTTTTCGATACGCCAATCTTCCCGCAAAAGTTGCGGATCGCCTGCGGCGTATAGCCACGCCGCCGAAGGCCGGAAATGGTGGGCATGCGCGGATCGTCCCAGCCGTTGACGATGCCGTTCCGCACCATGGCCAGCAGCTTGCGCTTGCTTAGCAGAGTGTAGGTGAGATTGAGCCGGTCAAACTCGATCTGCTGCGGGCGATAAATGCCAAGCTCTTCGAGGTACCAGTCGTAAAGAGGGCGATGATCTTCAAACTCCAGCGTGCAGATGGAGTGAGTGATCCCTTCCATCGAGTCCGATTGGCCGTGCGCGTAATCGTACATCGGATAAATGCACCACTCCTGGCCGGTCCGATGATGCTCGGTGTGCAGAATCCGGTACATCACCGGATCGCGCAGGTTCAGATTGCTGGCGGCCATGTCGATTTTGGCGCGCAAGGTCCGGGAACCATCCGGAAATTCGCCCGCTTTCATGCGGTAAAACAGATCCAGATTCTCCTCGATCGACCGGTTACGATACGGGCTCTCTGTTCCGGGCTCGGTGAAGGTGCCGCGCTGGGCGCTGATCTCCTGCGCGCTCAAATCGCAAACAAACGCTTTGCCAGCTTTAATCAACTGCAAAGCCCACTCGAATAACTGGCCGAAGTAGTCGGATGCGTAAAACATCCGGTCCTCCCAATCGCCACCCAACCAGTGCACGTCTTCGACAATCGAGTCGACGTATTCGGTTTCTTCTTTCGACGGATTGGTGTCGTCGAAACGCAAATTACATTTGCCGCCAAACTCGGTGGCCAGGCCGAAATTCAGATGAATGGATTTGGCGTGGCCGATATGCAGATAACCATTCGGCTCCGGAGGGAAGCGGGTATGCACGCGGCCTTGGTACTTGTTGGTCTTGAGGTCCTCAAGAATAATGTCCCGGATAAAGTTCGACGGGCGCTCTACGGTTTCTACGGTTTCCATTTTAATTTCTATGAGCACAGACTAAAGTCCGTGCCACCTAGCACAGCATTTCGATTGCACGGCAGATACGGCGGAGGCAAGTTTCGCGCCCCAGCACTTCGAGGGTTTCAAACAGCGGCGGTGCGTTCTTGCGTCCACAGACGGCGACGCGAATGGGCTGAAACATCTGGCCGGTTTTGATATGCAAAGCTTGCGCGCCGGCACGTAACGCCGCGTCCAGGCTCTGATGATCGAAGCGGGCGCTCGACAGAATCTTCAATGCGCTCTCGAGCACACTCCGCGCCATCGCGGCGTCGCCCTTTTGCGGAATCAACTCCGCGTGATCAAACGGCGGCAACTCATCACGGAAAAAGAAATCCGCCGTCGTGCCCACGTCGCGCAGAGTCTTGATGCGTTCGCGGATCAAGGGAGCCACTCGCATCATCTTTTCCGCGCTGGCCTTCAGTCCTGCGGCCTGCGCGAATGGCAGCAGGCGCTGCGCCAGTTCCTCCACCGGCAGTTCACGGATGTATTCCGAATTCAGCCATACCGCCTTGGGATCGAAGGGGTCTTCCTCAGTGAAGTTCACTACGGCGTTATGCCGGTTGATGCCCTCAAACGTAAACGCGTCGACCAGTTCCTGGCGGCTCATTTTCTCGCGGTTATCTTTCGGCGACCAACCCAGCAGGCACAGAAAATTGACGTAGGTCTGCGGCAGAAAACCGCCATCGCGATAAGTGGTCACGCTGACCACCGGCCCATGTTTGCGCTTGCTGAGCTTCGAGCCGTCGGGCGCGATCAGCAACGGGAGATGCGCAAACTGCGGCAGCGAGGCGCCCGCGGCCTCAAAGATCAACACGTGCTTAAAGGTGTTGGACAGGTGATCCTGACCGCGGATGATGTGGCTGATGCGCAGGTCGATGTCGTCGGCGCAGGAGGCCATGTGATAAGTCGGCATCCCGTTGCTGCGCAGCAGAGCGAAATCCTCGATATCGGCGGCTAACTTCGACTGAGCGCCATACACCGAATCCTCAAACTCCACCCGATGGTCGCCTTCGCGCGGGACTTTGAAGCGTATGACAAAGGGTTCGCCCGCGGCGGCGCGGCGGTCGCTCTCCGAGGCTGTGAGGGCGCGCATCTCGGAGTTGAATAGCCAGGGACCGTCCGCACTATATTCACGGTCTTCTGTTTCGGCGGACGCGGGAGTGAAGTCGCGGTAGGCCAGACCTTTGGCGAAGATCGCCTGCGCTACTTGACTGTGCAGCTCTCCTCGTTCCGACTGGCGGTAGAATTCGTCCCAATTGAGCCCGAGCCACTCCAGGCCGTCGAAAATCGAGTCCAGGGAGACTTGGGTATTGCGCTCGACATCGGTATCGTCGATGCGCAGGATCATCGTGCCGCTATTGTGGCGGGCGTAGAGCCAATTAAATATGAATGTGCGGGCGCTGCCGATGTGTAAATAGCCGGTCGGCGAGGGCGCAAAACGAACTCTCAGCATGAAGTTCCAGGATACAGTGCGCCGATGCGGGGACTGCGTGTTTTCGAGCAGGCGTCTACCGCGGTTGGCGTGAAAGAATCTGGGGGACACGCCTACTTTGGTTGTAGGGGCGGTCGCGCGGACGGTGGGCCGGGGTGTCCCCAAGATTTTGGGCGGGCTTTCGTGGGTTGGTGATATTGGTCCGCCCGTCCCCGGTTTTGCGCCAGGGGTTCTAGTACAGAACGCAAGAAACAGAACAATCCGTTTCATAGATGGGAGCCGATTTTGGCCTTAGTGTCATCCAGTAGGGGCCGATTCGCGTGATGTTCATCAGATGGGCTGGAACTCTAGCGCTCCGGTCAACATCTATATAGATAACAGGGGTGGTGTTATGAAGTTTGTTCGTATGGCAGTGGCAGCCGAGACCAGAGTTGCGGCGCAGGATTTCACGCCTCTGCTGTCCGCTCTGCTTTCTCCTGCCTCCGTGATTGCGCTGGTTCTGGCCTTCTGGCGGCTCGGCGCGGACTTGAACTGGACCGGGGAGTTCGCCATCTCCCGAGGTCTCTTTTCCCATTGGCAGGTTTGGATGGCTCTGGCTGTCGGGTTGCAAAGCTGGGCGGCTCACCTGAGCAAAAAACAGCGGAATTCGCGGCAGTAGTTGCTATTCTGAAAGCAGACGCAAGCGAGCGTCTCTTCCATGGCCAATCGTAGCCGTTCCCGTTTTTCCGGGATTCTCTATACCCCTGGCTTTCCGCCCGGCGTCAAGTGGCTGCTCATCAGCAACATAGCGATCTTTGTCGCGGGTTATTTCGCGCAGTTGCTGGAAATCGATCGATTCCTGCGATATTTTCTGCTCTCTCCTTACGAGGTGACCCACTACGGCATGGTCTGGCAGTTGGCCACATATATGTTCCTGCATGGCGGGTTTGGCCACATCATCTGGAACATGCTGGGGCTTTGGATGTTTGGCACGAACGTGGAACTCACCTGGGGCACCCGCCGATTTCTGAACTTCTACTTCTTCTGCGGCATTGGGGCAGGAGTGTGTGTGGTCCTTTTGAACTACCTGCTGCCGTGGGGCAGTCCGATGAGTCACACCTTGGGCAGTTCCGGGGCGATCTTCGGAATCCTTATGGCGTGTGCGCTGCTGTTTCCCGATCAGCAGGTGCTATGGGCTTTTCTAATCCCGATCAAGATGAAGTACTTCGTTATGATCTACGGGGCCATCGCATTCCTCATGTCGTTCCAGGCAAACACTGGCGTCAGCGAGTTTGCCCATCTTGGTGGGCTGCTATTCGGTTATCTTTTCGTGCGGCAGATGCGCGCAAAGCCGCGGTTCCAGTTCGACCCGATCTCGCCGGTCCAGTCAGCCTACCGAGAATGGAAGTTGCAGCGCGCCAAGAAGAAATTCCAGGTGTATCTCCGGAAGCAAGGGTCCGACCGTGACCGGCGCGTGCATTAGATCCGCCACCCGGCTTTTGGTAGACTTCCCTCAGGTAGTCCTATGAAAGCCTCAGGTAGTCTCATGAAAGTTAGTGCCAGCCTAGGTTCTTTGGCCGTTGCGTTAGTTCTGGGCGGGGTAATTTCACTGATTGCCCAAGAGGGCCCGTCGTCACAATCTTCAGAGACTGTCGCCAAGCCGCGAAAGAAAGCCGCCCCGGACGCCGATGCGGCGCAACCCGTTGCGCCTCCCCCGGAGCAGGCGCCGATCCCCAGTAAATTCACCAAGAAGGACAAAGAGGTTCCCGACACTCTTCCCAATTTCAAGAGCGACGTGACCACCGTGCAAGTGGATGTGTCCGTGCTCGACAATAAAGGCCGGTTTATCCCAAGGATTCCACGGGAGAAGTTCCGTATCCTGGAAGACAATGTGCCCCAGCAGATCAGCACGTTCAGCACCGGCAAAGATGCCCCGATGACGGTAGCGCTGGTCATCGAGTTCAGCAACCTGTTCCAGCAATACTATTCCGAAGGGTGGTATCAGACGCTGACGGCGGCCTACGGTTTCGTGCAAACTCTGAAGCCGGACGACTATGTTGCTGTGGTCGCTTACGATCTGCGCACTGAGATCCTCTCCGACTTCAGCACCGACCGCAGCAAGACCATGGAAGCGATGCAGCGCCTGCGCGTGGCCGGGTTTTCCGAGGCCAATTTGTTCGACGCGCTTACCGATACGGCCGAGCGCATGCAGGACATTGAAGGGCGGAAGGCCATCGTGTTGATTGCCTCCGGTCGAGATACCTTCAGCAAGCTTACCTTCGACAAGGCTCGCAAGCGGGTGGCCGAAGCCGCCGTGCCGGTTTACGCGGTCGGTCTGCTGCAGACGCTGCGCGAACTTGCCGACGCCCGAGGCAGCCTGGGGTCGCTGCAGCGCCTCGATTTCTTGCAGGCCGACAATGAGATGAAGACGTTTGCTAGGGAAACCGGCGGTCAGTCTTACTTTCCGCGCTTCTACGGCGAGTTCCCCACTATTTATCAATCCATCTCGGAAGCCCTGCGCAACCAGTACTCGCTGGCCTACCAGCCGAGCAACCAGGCTCGCGATGGAAAATATCGAAAGATCAAGGTGGAACTCATCGATCCGGAGACCAACGAGCTGCTGGCGATCAAGGACGAGAAGGGCAAGCCCATGAAGTATCAGATCATCGCCAAGCAAGGCTACACGGCGCCGCGCGAAGTGGAGTGATGAAGACCACATTCGATCACGCGAGTCAAGATCTCAATGTTGCGCTCCTCCAATTGAATAGAAAATCATTGACAGTTTGGTGAATGCTCTGCTAACGTCACTCAAGCTGACGCATGGCAAGCGCCTCTTCCCGAACAACTCAAGTACGCGTTTTGATCGTTGATGACAACAAGATGGGTCTTCTGGCACGGCGGAGCGTGCTGGAAGAGCTGGGATATCTGGTGGTCACGTCCGCGGCTCCTCAGGAGGCTTTGGAACTGTGTTCCAAGCAACACTTCGATGTCGCGATCACGGACTATAAGATGCCGAAGATGGACGGTGTCGACCTCATCGCGAAGCTGCGCAAGGTGGATCCTTTGACGGCGATCATTCTGATCTCCGGGTTCACGGATGCGATGGGTCTGAACGAGCAGAACACCGGCGCAGACGTGGTGCTGCAGAAAAGCGCGAACGAAGTGAACGCGCTGATCCGCGCAGTCAACCGTTTGCTGCGGAAGCCGGCGCCGAAAAAGAAGCCCGGGAGCCAGGCAGCGTCGCCGAAGCCGGAGAAGCGGAAGCCGGGCTAGCGAGAGAGCCTTGTGGGTAAGTTTCAGGCTGGCGGGGATGCCGATATGATGGGCTGGCCATGGCCGAAACTCTGAAGTGCCCAAGCTGCGGGGCGGAAACCGAGCCCGATGCGCGGAACTGCGGCAAGTGCCAGCGCTACCTAAAATCTGAACTGGAATGCTTGCGTTCGATTGATGCCGCGGTCGGGATCATCAAACGCATACTCCTCTTTTGGGTCGTCGTGTCGTTTCTTGCGGGGGCCGCTTATCTCGCCACTAGGCGATGGTGAGGGGTTGGACGGACGCTACAAGATCGCCGGATACATTTCTGAACCATGTTGACCCCTGTCTAGCCCCGAACGTCAGTGAGGGGACCGCCGCCATCCCCTCACTGACGTTCGGGGCTAAACGGAGGTGCTACTTGATTCAAGCAGTCAGCAGCACCTCGCACAGGCTCTAGCCTGTGCTTGGCCGGACCAGGGGGTCCGGCGCCGACGAGGCGTCGGCCCCACGGCGACTCGGGCATCAGGGCATTATAAAGATGACTGGCTGTGCAAGACTAAAACTAATGCTGACATCGCGCCTGCGCGCTGCGCTCGCCGCCGCTCTGATTGCTTTTTTTGTCTTCGACGCATCTGCCGCCAACCAACCAATGTCGCTGCACGACAAGGTGGCCCAACTGGTGATCATGTCGATTTACGGCGAGCCGCTGAACGTGCGCTCGCGCCTGTTCAAGAAATATCAGCACCTCATTCGCGAGGTGCACATTGGCGGTGTGATCGTATCGGGGCACAGCGTGCATGGCGCGATTCGTGGCGCTGAACCGTATGCCTTCGCCGCCCTGCTCAACCGCTTGCAAAGCCTGGCGCCGGTGCCGCTGCTGGTGGCGGCCGATTTTGAACGCGGCGCTTCCATGCGTATTGCTTCCACGACCGCATGGCCTTACAACATGGCATTTGCCGCGGCGCGCGATCTGGACGGCGTGCGTTATGAGGGCGCGGAGACCGCTCGCGAGGCGCGAGCCCTGGGCGTCAACTGGATTTTCGCTCCGGTTGCGGACGTCAACAACAATCCCGATAACCCCATCATCAATATTCGTTCTTACGGTGAGAACGCCGAACTAGTGGCAAACTATGTGTCGGCGTACATTGAAGGAGCGCATTCTTCAACGAAGGATGCGGTGCTGGTCACCGCCAAGCATTTTCCCGGGCACGGCGACACCATCGAGGACAGCCATCTGCAACTGGCTCGACTCAATGCCGATCGGCCGCGCCTCGAAGCGGTAGAACTGGTTCCCTTTCGCGCTGCCATCCGCGCCAACGTGGATGCCATCATGACGGCGCACATGGCCGTTCCGGCGCTGGAGCCGGAGATCATTCCCGCCACAGTCTCAACCAAAATCCTCACCGGTCTGTTACGCGACGAGATGAAGTTCAAGGGCCTGATCGTGACCGACGCCATGGAAATGGAAGGCCTGATGCAGATGTTCGACACTGGCGAAGCGGCTGTGAGGGCCTTGCAAGCCGGGGCCGATGTGCTGCTGATGCCGCGTGACGCCGAGGCCGCCATTGCGGGCGTGCTGGCCGCGGTGCAATCCGGCCGGCTCTCGCCGAAACGTATCGAGGAGAGCTATAACAGAGTGCTCTCCGCGAAAGCGCGGCTGGGGTTGTTTCGAAATCGTTACACCGACTACAAGACCATCGCCCACGTGATCGATGGGCCGGAAGACGAAGAGCGGGCGCAACAAGTTGCCGATCATGCGGTGACGCTGCTCAAGGATACTGGCGATCTATTGCCTTTGCGAACACCCGAGAAGACCTGTTTGATTGCGCTCACCGAGAGCCGCTATGGGCGGGAAGGATGGCGCTTGATGGAAGAGGCGCAGAAGCGGGCGCCTAAGATGCCGTTCAGCATGGTCGATCCCCGGATGTCGAAAGCGGATCTGGATGACGTGGCGCACTCAACCGCCGCCTGCACCGAGATTGTCGTAGCCGCGTACGTTTCCGTCTCAGCATACCGCGGCAACTTGGCGCTTCCGGGTGACTATGCGGAGTTTCTCACCGCATTTCTTTCCGGCAAGACGCCGGTGCTGTTAGCCGCGCTCGGCAGTCCGTATCTGGCACACAGTTTTCCGCAAGCGGGCGCATACCTCACCACGCTGAG
>DATFZA010000743.1:0-3287 GCA_035314765.1 Bryobacteraceae bacterium | reverse complement strand
GATCTCGGGCAACTCCATCGTGAACTCCGGCCGGGGCGCAATTTGGGTGGGCAACGTAAACGGAGGACTGGTCGAAAACAACAGCGCCCTGCTGTACAACCAGCATCCGGAGCTTGCTTACTGGGGCGTGAGTACTTCGGTGGTTAAGCAACTGAAGCAGGACTCGACGCAACCGGTGGTCTTGCGGTCCAGCAGCAGCGGCGTGACGGTGCTGGCCAATCGCGCCAGTGCGGGAGCAAGCAAGTAGGATCTGTGTTGGCACAGCCGGACTAGACTAGAAGACCTGAGTTGACCTCAACGGGCGAACGGGGACACTGCGGGCTCGAGTCCGAACTTCTTCGCCCCAATCTACGGCAGCGGTGTCCCCTGGCGCTTCCGGCGCCTCTGCCTGGAGTTTCTACATATCTGAGCCGACGCGCGTCGGCCCCACTTACTTCGGTGGCTAAGCAACAAGCACGACTACACAACCGGTGGTGTGCGGTCCAGCAGCATCGTTGCAACGGTGCTGGCCAATCGCGCCTGCGCCAGAAATCAGAAAGAGTCTTGATGGGGCGGATTAGCTGAGCGGAGCGGCCGATAGGTGGCGTTCGATATTTCGAGCCTGCTGAGCCCATCCGTGCTCGTTCATCTCGAATGCCTTCGAACGGCGTTCCAGCGGAATCAGGTCGAAGCCTGTCTCGCTGATCGTGAGCAAAACGCCGCCGTCCGCATCTTCCAGCCGAAACTCGACCAGGGTCATCGGCTCGGCCGAGTAATCGACGGCAGGGTCGATCGCGTAGGGGTGCCAGCGATAGGCGAAATAGTGTTCCGCTTCAATCCGCTCCACCTGTAATTCCATGGTCAAGTGATCGTAACCGGGATGGGTGATTTTGCCGCGGAGGGTTGCGCCGTCGACAAATGGACCTTCGAATTTCACCCCAAACCACGTTCCGAACTCGTCCGCGTTGGCAATCGCGCGCCACACCCGCGAGCGAGGCGCGCGCAGAATCACTTTCTTTTCGATGCGATTGGTATCGACCTGGTTCATTCGCAACCTCCTGGTTGCAAATCTAGCACGCCTCCGCTAAATGCGCAACCGTTTAGTTGCAGAAAATTTGCGTGGAAGTCAGTTCCACTTCCGTACCCGGACTTCGGTTCCCGGCGCGGACAACTGCTTCCGGAGGTCGTCGGCATTGCCTTCGAGGACGCGGTACGGGAATAGCGTTTTCGGCTTGATCAATCGCACCGCTTTCGCGGCATCGTCAACGGACATTCCATCGGGCCCCAAGGCGAAAAACGCCACATCGATATTCTTGATCGCCTTCATCTCCGGAAACACTCCGGTATCGCCGGAGATATAGATTCGCAGCCCGGGATAGGTGAGGACGTATCCATTGGCCTGTCCGCGGTCCGCCGCGGTATGAAAGGAGGGCGTCGCTTCAATCACAATTTCGCTGGACCGCACCGTTTCGCCATTGGCGATGGCCGTCGAATGCGGTAACTTCGAGGCTGGTCCAGCCGGCGCCACAATCGCCGTGTTCTTTCTCGAGATGTGCGCGATCGCCGCGGGATCCAGATGGTCCGGCTTATCGCTGGTGATCAGGATAATGTCCGCCTTGGGTCCGGCCTTGTGTGTGCTCTCGCCCACGGGATCGACGTAGAGCACGCGTCCGGCGCCTTCAATCAAGAGACTGGCGTTATGAATTGGCGTGATATTCACCGGCCCTACGTCGGTGTTGAACAGCTCACTGTGTTCGCTGCTAAACGCCCACGCGCCAACGGCGGCAAGAAACACAATCCATTTCATGTGTCTCTCATTATAGGTTCCAAGCGAAGATTTTGACGCGGATCGGAAAAGTCTTTGCCCGTTTAGGGCCTGGAAGGCGACGCCGCCTTCCGAGCCGCGACCGTGAGGGAGCGGTTGCATTGGTTGTTTCATGACGGGTACTTATTGAGGCTCGCAAAATAGCGTGCCGGACCACCTCGGCTTGTGGGGCAGGTTATTAACCTGCCGCGGGTTATTAACCCGCGCGTGGAGCGTTATCAGCCCGCCTGCTGAGCGGTCACTTTATTTAGCAAGTCTCATAGCTGTGTTTAGCGGACGATTCGCGGACTCGCGGGCGCAGTCTTATCCACGGCGCTCAGCAACTTCTCCACTGACGGCACAATCGTCAACTGCACTTCCGCTCTCGGCTTCTTCGCCTCATCTAACATGGCCTGCTGCCGCTTGAGCCACGCCGCGGGCGGTCGTTTGTGTGCTTCCATCAGATCGAGAGCCTCGAGTCCGGCTTCGGACACTTGCCGCAATTGCTGCGAAAGGCCACTCGCTTCTTTCAGCAAGAACGACTTCGCCAGCAGCGGCTGCAAGAGAGCGTCGCTATCGCGCCAGCGAATCAGCCACTCCCGAATGCGTTTGCGATCCATGGCGTCCACCAGCCGGGCAAACTCACGCGCGCGCAGGCTCTCACAACGGGCGGCATCCACTAGCCGATTGAGCGGCGTTTGCTGGGTAGGCCGCACCGCGCCGTGGCCGCGCCGGTAACCCTTCACTGGCTCCACGATGTCGGCCAGAGTTTGTAAGGGTTCTGGCGCTCCGCCATCGGCCAGGCGCTCCAGCATTTTCGAATAATTAGAACGATGCGTCAGCCCGCGCCAATCCAGGCTGCGGCTCACAGCCTCCAGACGCGCGTACATCGACTCGACGTCCGTGACATTCTGGGGCGACCAGAAGCGTTCCGCGATGGCCGCCGTCCGCGGCCAGATGCGCGAGTCCACCGTCTCAGGCCCAACATATTCAGACCACATGCAGGCCTCTCCGCCCAGCACCCGCTTCTTCTCTTCCTCGCTTAAGCTGTCCGCCTCTTTTCCCAAGGGATCGATCAGATAGTGCTTCGCCGCCGGCTCAATCAAATCCATGTAATATCCGGAGGACAGGATTCCCTGGTAGCCCAATCGAGCCGCCTCGGCCAACGATTTCGACCCGCGCCACGACTGGATCACGATGTCCTTGGGCAGATTCGGATTGAGGATTTCGTCCCAACCTTCCATTCGCTTGCCGTGGGAAGACACGATCGCCTGCATGCGTTGGTTGAAGTAAGCCTGCAGTTCGCCGTTGTTCGCGAAACCATGCTGGCGCATGAACGCTTGAATATCCGGGTTCTGCCGCAATTGTTTGCCGGTCACTTCATCTCCGCCAATGTGGAAGAACTCATCGGGAAACAGCCCCGCCATTTCACCAATCAACTTGTCGAGAAAATCGTACACGGCTTCCTTGGTGGGATCCAAAGTTGGATCGAACACGCCAAAGC
>DATFZA010000742.1:0-6373 GCA_035314765.1 Bryobacteraceae bacterium | reverse complement strand
TATCGCCAGCGCCCAGCCGGCGGTTTTCAGCGTGGATGGCTCCGGAACCGGCCAAGGCGTGGTGCTGGGGTTCCTCAACGGAGGCGCGCAAGTGCTGGCCGATAATACGAACCCGGTCAGCGCCGGCCAATATATCGTGATGTATGCGACCGGACTGGGCGCGGTGACGCCGCCCGTCGCAGACGGTATCGCCGGGCCATCCGCTCCTCTATCGACGGTAGCCGATCCGATTTCGCTCAAGATCGGCGGAGTGAACGCAACCATCACTTATGCGGGACTGGCGCCCGGCTTTGCCAGTCTGTACCAGCTCGACGCGATTGTGCCGGTGGTTACGCCGGGCAACAGCGTACCGCTGGTGATCACGGTTGACGGACAGGATAGCCCGCCGGTGACGATCAGTGTGAAATAGTCCCCCCGACGGGCGCCCGCTTGGGTTCAAACTCTTACAACCGCTGCCGATATGCGTTCTGAGTTTGAAATGAAAACGTCATCTCTGACACTTGGACAGAAACTGAGCATCAGCATCAGCGGAATGCTGCTGATGCTCGTGGTGCTGGCAGCTACATCGTTGTATTCGATAAGCAGCCTGGGTGCAGAGTTTGACCGGGCGGCGAGCAAAAACGCCAAGAAGCTCCACCTAGCTGGCTTGCTAGCGACCCGGTCGTCTGAAATGCTTTCGTTAGAGCGGGGCGTGCTGGTTCGGCTGGCGATGAAAGACCTCTCAAAAGCCGAAAGTTACCACAACTCTTTCGATCAGGTTGCCAAATCACTCGGGGACATGGTCGCTGAATATCGCCCCTTGTCGATCACCGAGCAGGGAAAACACGACCTGGATGTAATGCAGAATGATGTGGCCTTGTGGTTGCCGGCTCATCAGGACCTTTGGCGGAAGGGGAGCAGCGGTCATCTGGACGATGCTTTGATGATCTATGACAAACAGACGCTAGCATTGGCGAAAGAGATGCAAAAGACGGCCGACGATCTGCAAGAAATTACATTGAAAGTCTTCGCGGAGTCCGTTGAAAACGCGAACTCGAAGGTTGCTCTCACGTTCTGGGTCGAGATTGGTCTCTGCTGCGTTTTTGTCGTCATCGGAGCGGGGATTGTATGGGTGGTACGCAGCGCGAGCAGCAAGCTTCAGCACATGGCGGGAGAATTGGGCGAGAGCGCCGCGCAAATTTCCAGCGCCGCCGCCCAGGTGGCTTCCGCCAGCCAGTCCCTGGCGCAGGGAGCTTCCGAGCAAGCCTCTTCGCTCGAAGAAACTTCCGCCTCCACGGAAGAGATCACCGCCATGACCCGCAAGAACGCGGAGAGTTCCCGCAACGCGGTCGAGGTGATGCATACTGTCGACCAGAACATCAAAGAAGGCAACCGGACCATCCAGGAAATGGTGGTTTCCATGCAGGAAATTAAGGATTCCAGCGGAAAAATCTCCAAGATCATCAAGGTAATTGACGAAATCGCCTTCCAGACCAATATCCTGGCATTGAACGCAGCCGTGGAAGCGGCACGGGCGGGAGTAGCGGGAATGGGTTTCGCGGTAGTGGCCGATGAAGTGCGCAATCTGGCGCAACGTTCGGCGCAGGCCGCCAAGGATACCGCTTCCTTGATAGAAGATTCCATCGCCAAATCAACCGAGGGCAACGCCAAATTGCAAAGGGTCACCGCGGTAATTGGCGCGATCACCGAGAGTTCCTTGCAAGTGAAAGCTCAGGTGGACGACGTGAACCTGGGGAGCCAGGAACAGGCGCGCGGCATCGAACAAATCGCCAAAGCGGTGGAACACATCAATCAAGTAACGCAGACCACGGCGGCGGGCGCTGAAGAAAGCGCTTCAGCCGGCGAGGAATTATCGGCGCAGGCCGTGGCTCTACGCGAGATTGTGGAGCAGATGCGGACGATGGTGGGCGGCGAAGTTTCCGCCCGCTTCTAGGCGCGCAGATCGGGATCGGGCGTCAGACCCTCGTCCAGTTGCACGCCGAACGTGTTCAAGATCATGGACACCTGCGTGTACTGGCCAACGAGAAACACCAGGTCCATGCGCTGGGTCTCGGTCATGAAGCCGCTCAGAGTTTTCCAGGTGACATCCGAGATGAAGTGGTTTTGGTGGAGTTCGTCCGCTGCGCGCAGCAGCGTGGCTTCTTGGGCACTCCAGGCGTCGGCATCCGGACCAATCTTGATGTTCGCGATCTCGGTCTCCGTCAGGCCGGCGTGCTTGCCGATCCGAACATGCTGCGCCCATTCATAGCCCGATTTGCAGAGAAACCCAGTGCGCAGAATCACCATCTCGCGCTCCCGCGGATTCAGGCTCGATTGGTTTAGGGTGTAAGTGCCCCACGCGAGAAATGCCCGCAGCGCTTTGGGGTTGCGCGCAAGCGTGGCGAAGATATTATAGAGCCGTCCCTGCGCGACGAACGGCTCCAGAACCTTCCGCTGGTCTTCAGTCCATTCCGCTTCCGGAACGGGCGCAATGCGCGGTTCGCTCAAGCGCATCGGCTATTTCGCCGCCCGGTAATTTGCCTTGATCGCATCGGCTTCGGACATGTATTTGCCCTTTTTCGTCTTGCCGTACCAGCGGTCGCCTTCTTTGTGATAGACCTTGGTCTCGAGATTGACCCAGACTTGTCCGGAGCCCGGTGGCGGCGCTGGTTGCGGAGCGGAAGCAGCGACTGTCTTGGCGGGCTTGGCGGCCGCGGCGGGAGTTGGAGTTGGCGCGGGCGCAGGAGCGGCCGCGGTGGGAGAAGGCTTCGCGGCTGGAGTTGCGACATTTCCGGACACAGTTACGTTCGGCCGGATCTTGTCCAGCGTGGTCTTCGCCACACCCGCTTTCAAAAGATCGTCGACCGAAGAATACTTACGTCCGGCGATGATCTTCTTGGCGGTTGCGCTCCCAATACCCGGCACCGCAATCAGCTCGCTTTCGCTCGCCGTGTTCAGATCCACGGGCTTGGCCGGAGCGGTCTTGGTTGTTTGAGTGGCGTCCGTGCCCTTCTTTTTCGCTGCCAAGGCATGGGTTGCGGGAATTGCCAGCATCAAAAACAAAGCCGGCAAAATGTTGCGTCTTTTTGTGATTATCATGTGTCTCCCCTCAAGCGCCGAACGTTAAAAAGCCGGCGTACTCTCCGGCTTATCATGACCTTGATGACAAGTGTAACAGCGTACTTCCTGTTTGCCATCAAAGAATTTTTCATTCGTATCGTGGCTCAGCTCCATCATTTTGCGCGCGGTTTCTTTTTCCTTCTTGTCTTCTGCGTCAAAGTGGTCCTTGACGTGGCAATGCTCGCAGTCCTTGCCTAGAGAGAACGCAAAATAACGCATGGTATTCAGCAGACTCGACGCCGGTACGTCTTTGAGCATTTTGACGTTCTTGAAACGCTCGCCAGCTGTCTGCTCGGGCTTGCGTAACGGTTCGCCGGCGGACTCGGGTTGCTTGTCCAGAACCAGCAGCCTGTGGAGTTCGTGCCCATTTGCCGCCAGGTCCAACTCCACGGTGAGGACCTTGCCCGCGCCGGACAGCGTATACTTTTCTTTCATAGTGGCGCCGGGCTGTTTAGCGTCGATCACCAATGCGCCGTCCTTCCACGCAGCCGTGCTCTTTATGGGCAAACCGCCATACTGGCCTTTGGCCTCCTTGCCGCTCAGGTCGAACATGATTCTGGCGCGGTCGTCTCCATGCGGCGTAAAGGTACCGGCCGTTTCCGTGAACCGGTTGCCGCTCTGTTCGATGATCTCGAGATAGCTGCTATTGGGGGGCAGGCCTTTGCTCTTTTGCGGGTCCGCTTTCCAGACCCCGGCAAGATTGGGGTTCTGCGCGGATAGCAGGCACACGCTTAGCGCGGCGGCGGCAAACAGTCGATTCAAGCTTTTCTCCTTCGTTCTGTTGTACTACCGCGCTGTGACAAGATGCAAGTGCGAATCTCCTCGCTAACGCTCGGGGCTAGTTCGACTGCCGGCTGCGGCGCCGGCATGGTGCAAAAGGAGCGACGCTTGACCCCCCTCACTAGCGCTCGGGGCTAAGCATAGCTTCAGAAGTACTTGCGCATCCGCTCCCTCACGGTCGCGGCTCTGTTACGGAACCGCGCCCGTCAGCAAGCGGCCACTCGCTAGTACTTTTGACGCCATGTTTGGCCTAACTGCCGTTGCGGCGCCGGCGTGATGCACTCGCCTTGCGCTCGCTTGCTACTTCAATTCCACGACTGTGGCGCCGGCGCCGCCCTCGGCCGGGGAAGCGGGGTAAAACTTCTCTACGTGCGGATTGACGGTCAGCAGTTCGGCTACGGCTTTCTTCAGGATCCCCATGCCGTGGCCGTGAACGATCCGGACGCGATCCACCGAAGCCACGGCGGCGCTGTCGAGAAACTTATCCACCTCTTCGCAGGCTTCTTCAGCGCGTTTGCCGATAATGTTGATCTCGCGATAGCTCACATCCCACTTAGGCCCAGCGGGCTGAAAACTCACGTTGCGGGGCAGGCGGCTGGTTTCGCCCGCAGCAGGCAGAACTTCTTCCACATCGTCGATCGAGACCTGCATCTTCATGTAGCCCGCTTCCACTTCAAACCGGTCCGGGCCGATTTTGCGCCGCACTCGCGCCGGCTCCCGCACGCCTCTTAGCCGCACGCGCGAACCTTCTTCCAACACCAACTCCGGTTTGGCCGCGGGCGTGTTCGCCAGCACCTTTCCTTGAATCTGGTCGCGGAACTCGCGGCGGGTCTCGGCCACGCGGCGCAGCGCTTGTTCTGAAGCCTTGCGGTGCTCGGAGCTGGCGGCAATGCGATCGATGGTCTCGCGAGCCCGCGCCTCGAATTCGGCAATCGCCGCGTCGCAGCGGCGCTCCACCTCCCGCAATTTCGCGGATTCGCGCTGCTCCCACTCTTTGGCCAGCGATTGCTCGCGCGCCTCCAGCGCTGCCCGCGCCGCCGCTAACTGCCGCTCGCTTGTTGCAATGCTATCCAGCCGCTCATGCACTTCACTCAAGAACCGTGCGATATCCCGATCCTGCGTAGACATGGTCTGCCGCGCGCGCTCGATCATCTCTGGCGGCATGCCTAAACGGCCGGCGATCTCTAAACCGGCGGATTTGCCGGGCGCTCCCAGGCGCAAGACGAATGTTGGTTGCAGCGTCGTCTCGTCAAACCCCATCGATGCGTTTAATACGCCCGCCGCATTGGCGCCGAACACCTTAAGCGCCAATAAATGCGTGGAAGCGAAGGTAAACGCGCCAGCGGCGCGAAACGTATCGAGAATCACCACGCCGAGCGCTCCGCCCTCTTCGGGATCCGTCGCGCGACCGAGTTCGTCGAGAAGCACCAGCGAGTCTCGCGTGACATCGTAGAGCATTTCTCGGATGTGCGCGATGTGCGCCGAGAACGAACTCAAGCTTTCCGCAATGGATTGCTGATCGCCAATATCGGCCAGCACTTGATCGAAGAGCGGAAACTCGGCTTGGGCGGCCGGAACCGGTAAGCCGGATTGCGCCATCAACACCAACAACCCCACCGTCTTCATGGACACGGTCTTGCCGCCCGTATTGGGGCCGCTGATCAACAGCGTTCGCGTGTTCTCGTCAAGTTCGAGGGAAATGGGGACGATCGGTTTGCGCTGGCGACGCAGCAGGTCTTCAAGTACCGGATGACGGGCATCTTTCAAAATAAGCCGCCGGGAGTTTTCCGGGCTGAAGCGCGGGATGGCGCAATCGAACTCCTGCGCGAACTCCGCTTTGGCAAACAAGAGTTCGAGCGCGCCAATCACTTCGGCCGCGCCCTGAATGCCGGAAGCGTGCGAGCGCAACAGCTCAGTGAGCTCGCGCAGGATGCGGATCACTTCGCGCTGTTCTTCATCCCGTAGCCGCACCAGATCGTTGTTGAGATCGATGGTCTCGAGCGGTTCGACAAACAACGTGTGGCCCGTGCCGCTGGCGCCATGAATGACGCCGGAGACTTTGCGCTGCTGGCCCGCGATCACCGGCACGACGAACCGGTCGTCCCGAATGGTGATGAAATCTTCCTGCAGCGTGCCGTCGCTGTGATGCGCGCGCAGAAAGCGTTCCAGCGAGACCTGGATTTGGCGTTTCTGCTTCTCAATTTCGCGCCGTATACGGTTGAGGGCGACGCTGGCGTCATCGGCCAAAGATCCATCGGGCAAAATCTTTCCGCGCAAATCCCGCAAGAGAGATCGCAAGTCCACGAGCCCTGCCGCTTTCGCGCCCAGCCGCGGAAAGCGCTCCCAGACCGCAGTCAATAGAGACCGGATCTCGCCCACCACATCCAGAAACTGCGTCAGCGCGTAAATCTGCAGCGCTTCCAGGCCCGCGCCCTCAATCTGCAGCAGGACCACCGCCTGGCGAATATCCGGAATAGAATCGAAGCGAATCCGG
>DATFZA010000741.1:0-3699 GCA_035314765.1 Bryobacteraceae bacterium | reverse complement strand
TCGCGAACTTGTCGTTGCCGACACTCCGTTCATCATTCCCTACCGCATCCGGCGTGGCCGGCTGGAATTGATTGCCGTTTTACACGGACACCAAAAATGGCCGGCCAAGCTGTAGACTCTGCGATTTCATAGCCCTTGCCGTCAGGCAAACAACGCAATAGTCATTAACTCGCCGCGCCCGTCAGCCCCTCCGAAACCTCCCACAGCCGCCCCGCCGCCGCTTCATCGAGCGCCGGCTTCGGAATCTTGATCGGCACCGGATCTCCCTTCAGTCCAAACAACCGGTCCGGCCCGTAATAGCTCCCGGAACCCGCATCCAACGCCGTCGCCGCGCGCAGTGTCGGCAGCGCCCCCTGCGCCGCATCCTGCGACATGAATGAAGCCATGATCTTCTCCACCGTATTCTGTTCCCTGCCCGGCCCGCTGGTTTGCAGGTTGGTCCGCGCATACCCGGGATGCGCGGCGTTGCTCAACAAACCACCCCGGCGCCCCAACTCCAGCATCAGCATCAAATCCGCCAGCTTCGATTGACAATACGCCTTCCACGGCCCGTAGGATTTCTCCCACTGCAGATCCTCAAAGTTAATCCTCCTCGTCCCCATGTTGGCCGCGCCACTCGACACTGTCGTCACTCTCGGAGAAGGCGAGCGCGCGAGCACCGGCATCAGCAACTGCGTCAAAGCAAACGGCCCCAAATAGTTCGTCCCGAACTGCAGCTCAAACCCATCCTCCGTCACCTGCCGCGTGGGCACCGCCATCACACCGGCGTTGTTCACCAGCAAATCCAGCTTCGCTTCTCCTGCGATTCTGGCCGCGAACATGCGAATCGACCCCAGACTCGCCAGATCCAAAATCTCGAACCGTACCTTGGCCAGTGGAAGCTCGCGCCGAATCCGCTCCATTGCATCCCGGCCCTTGGTGTGGGTACGCGCGGTCAAGATCACCTCGCTGCCTGCGCGTGCCAGCTCCAGCGCCGTGTACCAGCCAATCCCGCTGTTGGCGCCCGTCACCATCGCCAGTTTCCCGTTCTGAGATGGAATATCGGAAGTTGTCCAAGCCGTCATCATTCACCCGCATGATACCGAACCGCAATTCCCGCGTAACATGAGTGAAGGGAAATGCTTGATAACTTCTCTCAATCGGCAGGCCGCGTGCTGTTCTGGGCTCGTTCCGAAGCGGGCAGATCGGAAGCGGTCGAGCCGGCGCACCTTCTCCTCGGCTTCATAATTGAAGACCAAGTTGAATCGGAGCAAGCAGCCGCGCGTCACTTTGGAGATAAGCCGGCGGACAGAATTGGAATCCTCGCCAGCGACGGACCGCCTTTCTTCAGTGCCGAACTCGCCGCCAAACTGCGACAGGCCGTGGCGGAATCGGATAAGCCCGGCGAGCTTAAGCCAGACCACGTGGACATGCCGCTGGCGGAAGCCTCCAAGCGAGCGATCATCGCCGCGAAAGAGCACGCAGGCGCGTCACAAGTTCGCCTGTTGCATATCCTCTGGGCGTTAACCACCGATGACACTTCGACCGCCATTCTCTTGCAATCGAACGGCGTTACCGCCGAAAGAGTCGAGAGCGAAATCCGCCATCGCTACTAAGGATCCCTCCTGAAACAAGTTGCCACCGTTTCAGGTCCGCCCCTCTGAGGGTCGCGGCCCGGTCTCGCCAGTTCCGCCCCAATCTCCTCCATCGCCAGCCCGATTCCATGGATGCGCGCCGCGGCCTGGCCGCCATCGCCCTGGATGCCGGCGATCTCAATGAGGCGCTGGAACATCATCTCAAGCTGCTCGAAATGGGAGAAAAGACACCCGATGTGTTCTATAACACCGGCCTACTGTCGCAGAAACTCGGCAAGACCGAGGAGGCCGCCACTCACTATCGCTCCGCCCTCAACGAACGTCCCGAGTTTCCGGAAGCCTTGCTCAATCTCGGCCATGTCCTGAAATCCCTCGGACGGGAAGACCAAGCCAAGACGTACTGGGCACTCGCCATCGAAGCCAAGCCCGATCTGGCGGCCGGCTACTTCCGCCAATAAGCCACCAATAGGCCACAACAGGCCAACAAGCAGTTTCCTCTACGGCGACGCCATGGCCTGCAACCGGTTCCACGCGCCATACAAATCTGTGCCCTGGTACTCGCTGAATGAGTTTGTCTTGACAAATTTGTTTGTCGGCAGCATCCTGATTCTACGATGCTGCCGCTTGATCTGGCTCGCGACCCTGCCCAAGCCTCGGTTCTACTCAATCCCGGCCGCCTCCGCGTCCTATCTGAGCTGACCGAGCCAGATTCCGCGTCCGGCGTCGCCCGGCGCTTGGAGTTGCCCCGCCAGCAGGTGAATTACTACGTCCGCGATCTCGAAAAGACCGGCTTCCTCGAATTCATCGAGGAACGCAAGCGCGGCAATTGCCTCCAACGTGTGCTGCAAGCAACCGCCAAGTGTTACCTGGTCAGCCCGGAGGCCCTTGGCCGATTGGGCGAGCCGCCCGCCGTCCAGCCGGACCGCTTCTCCCTGCTTTACCTTCTTTCCGTCGCCGCCGGTGCCATTCGTGAGCTGTCTATTCTGAGCGGCCGGGCGGACAAGGCTGGCAATAAGCTGGCGAGCTTGACCCTCGAAACCGACATTCGTTTCGCAGATCCCGTGGACCGTCACGCGTTTGCCGAAGAGTTGACCGCGACGGTGGCGCGGCTGGTTCAGAAGTACAACTCCACCGAGCCAGGAAGCCGACCCTTCCGCGTTCTCCTGGCAGCTTATCCATCAATCGACACAAAAAAGGAGCCAGCATGAAATTCGACGTCCCCATCAAAACCACACCCGAACAACTCTGGAAGGCCTTAACCGAAGCTCCCGAAATCACCAAATGGTATGCCCCCGAAGCCCGCGTCGTCCCCGGCCAGGGTGGTTCGATCTGGCTCTCGTGGGGCGCCGGCTGTGAGGGTGAAGCGAAGATCGAAGTCTGGGAGCCCGGCAAGTGCCTTCGCACCGCCGCTCCAATGGCGGTCGAATACAGCATCCTTTCCGAAAACGGGCAGGTCATTTTGCGGTTGGTACAGTCCGGCTTCTCACCCGACGCCAACTTTGAGGAAGAATACCAGTCCACGTTCGCTGGGTGGACCACCATGTTCAAGGCTCTTCAGCATTCGCTCGAGCGCCACCCCGGAACCTCTGCGGTCACGGTCTCTGTTGCCGGGCCTTCCGGCCTCCCTCAACTTGAGGCGTTTCAACGGATCAGTGCTCTGTTGCCGGAGAGCGCCGTCGCCGTGGAAGGCCACCCTCCCGGTTACGGAGGTTTCGTTTTGCAAGACCAGAACGACTCCTATTTCGCCGTCTTTTGCGAGGGCCGAAAGAAGACGGCGGTCACCCTGATGTGCGTCCTCTATGGCCCAGCCAGGGATCAGGCTGACGAATTCAAATGCTTGCTGGGCAAAATGCTCTTACAATGAAATTTGGACTCACCTATTTTGGCGGAAGCTCAGGCCGACTTTAGCCAGCGCCTGACCGACTTCGCCGGCAAGCTCCGCCGCGAGATGGCCACTTCGCTCAACCAGTCGGTGCGCCGGCTCCGGGTTTTTGAAAGCGAAGCCCAATGGAGCAGCGCGCTGGCCGAAGCGGTGGCTTCGTTTTGCACCCGGGCGCTGGTGTTTACCGTCAGCGCCAATACCCTGCGTTTGCAAGGCGTTGACCTCACTCCCATCCCAGTCGCA
>DATFZA010000740.1:0-3076 GCA_035314765.1 Bryobacteraceae bacterium | reverse complement strand
AGAAGAAGATGCTCGATAATAAGTGGCTCGGTGACAAAACCGGCCAGGGCTTCTACAAGCGAGTAGGGAAGGACTTTCACGCGATCGATCTCAAGACGCTGGAGTATCGTCCGGCGCAAAAGGTGAAGTTTGCGTCTGCGGAAGCGGCTAAGCCGATTGAAGATCTCGCCCCGCGCCTGCGCGCTCTCGTTGCAGCGAACGATCGCGCAGGAACGTTTCTGTGGAGCGTTTTCAGCGATCTTTTTCTTTATTCGGCCGAAATGGTGCCCGAGATTTCGGACAATGTTTATAACATCGATCGCGCCATGCGCTGGGGCTATGCCAACAAGTTCGGGCCGTTCGAACTTTGGGACGCGCTGGGTTTCCGCGACGTCGTCAATCGGCTGGAGAAAGAAGGGCGCAAGCTGCCGGAGAACATCCAAGAGATGGTCCAGCAGGGCGCAAGCTCGTTTTACTGTCACGACCAAGGCAAGACCAGGTACTTTGATGTCGTGCAAAGCCAGTATGCGACTTTGGCGGAACGCCCCGGCGTTCTCTCGCTCGCCAATGTGAAGAGCGCCCACGGCGTCATTGAGAAAAACACCGGCGCTTCGCTCATTGACCTCGGTGACGGCGTGCTCTGCTGTGAATTTCACAGCAAAATGAACGCGCTGGGTGACGACATCTTCAAAATGTTGTACGTGGGCCTCGAAAAGCTCAAGCATTTTCAAGCCATGGTGGTCGCCAATGAAGGAGACAACTTCAGCGTGGGCGCAAATCTCACGATGGTGCTGCTGGGAGCGCAGGATGGCGAGTGGGATGAGATTGACGCCGCCATTGGCCATTTCCAAAAAGTGAATATGGCGATGAAATACGCTCCCAAGCCGGTGGTTTCAGCGCCCTTTGCCCGCGCGCTCGGTGGCGGCTGTGAGATCGCGTTGCACACCCACCCGCAAGCTTGCGCTGAACTCTACATGGGTCTGGTCGAAGTGGGCGTCGGGCTAATACCTGGCGGCGGCGGCTGCAAGGAATTGGTGGCGCGATTGAAGGACGCCCGCAAGGTCTTTGAACTGATCGGTTATGCCAAGGTTTCCGGCAGCGCCGATGAGGCCAAACAACTCGGCTTGCTCGACAAGAACGCTCCGGTTTCCATGAACGCCGACCGGCTGATCGGCGACGCCAAGGCCTATGCGCTTTCGCTCGTTCCCACTTACACGCCCGGTGTTCCGCGCACCGATATCAAGGTCTCGGGCCAAGCCGGGTTCGCGTTGCTGAAGCTAGGTCTGTGGAGCGCCCGGCAGGGCCACTATATTTCCGATCACGATGTCACCGTGGGTGAAAAACTCGCCCATGTCCTCTGCGGCGGCAATCTAACGGGAGAGCAAACCGTGTCTGAGCAGTATCTGCTGGATCTCGAGCGCGAAGCGTTTCTGAGTCTTTGCGGCAACCCGAAGACACAGGAACGCATGGGGTATATGCTGAAAACGGGCAAGCCGCTTCGGAACTGAGAAGGGGAACTAACCACAGGAAAAATCATGAACCAAGCCGTTATTATCGATTGCCTCCGCACGCCCGTCGGCAAAGCGCCAAAAGGGACCTTGCGCACTACTCGTCCGGATGACCTGGCGGCACTTGTCTTCCAGGCGCTGCTCAAGAAATATCCGCAGATCACCAACGATCAGATCGACGATGTCATCCTAGGTTGCGCCACGCCCGAAGCCGAATCCGGCATGAACATGGCCCGCGTTGCCGCTTTGCGCGCCGGCCTTCCCGATACCGTTCCCGGCGTGACGATCAATCGCTTCTGTTCTTCCGGCCTGCAGGCCATCGCCATGGCCGCGGACCGCATCCGCGCCGGTGGGTCGGACATCATTCTTGCCGGTGGCGCCGAATCCATGAGCATGCTCCCCATGGGCAGCCAGCGGATCGCGCCCAATCCGTGGATGGTCGATCACCTACCGACGATCTACATCGGCATGGGTCTGACGGCCGAGAACGTTCAGCAGAAGTACGGCGTCACGCGCGAAGACGCCGACAAGTTCGCATACCGCAGTCATCAGAATGCGCTCAAAGCGCAGGCTGAGGGCAAGTTCTGCGAAGAACTGGTGCCGGTCGAGATCGAAACCACCACGCTCGCCGATGGCAAACTGAAACATCAAAAGATGACTTTCGCGAAAGATGAAGGCCCTCGCGCCGATACATCCATCGAAGCGCTCAACAAGCTAAAGCCGGTTTTTCAATCCGACGGCGCCGTCACCGCCGGCAATTCGTCGCAAACCAGCGATGGCGCCGCCGCGGCCATCGTCATGTCGGAAAAGAAGGCGAAGGAACTCGGTCTCACGCCCAAACTCCGCTACGTTGCCTTCGCTGTGGGCGGCGTGCCGCCGGAGCTTATGGGAATCGGCCCTGTGGTCGCGATCCCGAAAGCATTGGCGCTGGCTGGTCTCAAGGTGGAGGATATCGGCGTGACCGAACTCAATGAGGCCTTCGCCTGTCAGGCGCTGGCCGTGATCCGGGAAACCGGTCTCAATCCGGAAACCACCAATCCAAACGGCGGCGCGATCGCGCTTGGTCACCCGCTTGGTTGCACTGGCGCCAAGCTCACCGCCACTATTCTGCGCGAGATGAAGCGCCGAAATACCAGGTACGGCATGGTGACAATGTGCATCGGCGGCGGGCAAGGCGCAGCCGGCATATTCGAAAATCTCCAGAATTAGAAGGAATCTAAAATGGCTACATCCACTCTTTCTCCCACCAAACATATGGGCGGCGGCTTCTTGTTCGAAACCACCGCACCGGACGACGTATTCACCCCGGAAGATTTCACCGCTGAACACCGCGCCATCGCCAAAACGACCGAGGATTTCTGGACCAAGGAAATTGCGCCCAACCTGGACGGCATCCAGCATCAGGAACCGGGTCTCGCGGTATCCATCCTCCGCAAGTCGGGACAGCTTGGTCTCACGGGCGTAGTGGTTCCCGAAAAATTCGGCGGCATGGAGATGGATCTGGTCTCTGCAATGGTTGTTGCCGAGTGCCTCTCCAAAGATGGTTCCTACTCTGCCTGGCATGGCGCCCAGACCGGCATCGGCGCTCT
>DATFZA010000739.1:0-20144 GCA_035314765.1 Bryobacteraceae bacterium | reverse complement strand
AGTTTCGCGGCTGGCCGGCGGCGGCCGGTCTTCGCGGCTTCTGGAAGAACTCGGAACTAAGCCGAAAGTTTTCTACCTGCAAAGAGGGAAGTGACGTGGCGGCGGCACCGGAAGTCATCATTCCTTACCACGAAGTACGAGACGATCTGTGGCGTCCTTTGGGTCCGGCGAGCGGGCGTTACTGGATCGCGCTTTCGGCCGCCTTTGTCGTCGCAGCCTGGGGCTTAGTTTGCTGGGGCTATCAAATCTATGCTGGTATTGGCGTGGCCGGCATCCGGCGGCCCGTGTTCTGGGGCTTTTATCTGGTCAACTTCGTTTTCTGGATCGGGATTTCGCACGCCGGAACGCTCATCTCCGCCATCCTGCGTCTCACCGACGCGGGCTGGCGCAAACCGGTAACGCGCGTGGCCGAGGCTATCACCGTCTTTGCGCTGAGCATCGGCGGCATGTTCCCGCTGATCCATCTGGGGCGCGTGTGGGTGTTCTATTGGCTGATTCCCTATCCCAACTCGCGCCTGCTGTGGCCGAATTTCCGCTCGCCGTTGGTCTGGGATTTGACCGCCATCGTCACGTATCTCACCGGGAGCATGATCTATCTCTATCTGCCGCTGATTCCCGATCTCGCGCAACTGGCGGAGGAAACTTCCGGGTGGCGCCGGCGGCTGTACGCCGCGCTATCGCTCGGCTGGACTGGCAGCGACCGCGAATGGCACACGCTGGAACATGCCATGAAGCTGATGGCGGGAATTATCCTGGCCGTCGCCGTTTCCGTGCACACCGTGGTCGCCTGGGATTTCTCTATGTCGGTAGCGCCCGGCTGGCACAGCACCATATTCGGACCTTATTTCGTCACCGGCGCGATCTTCAGCGGCATCGCCGCGCTGCTATTGGTGATGACCGTACTGCGCAAAGCGCTGCATCTGGAAAAGTATCTTCTGAAGAAGCACTTTAACAACCTGAGTAAATTGCTCCTGCTGCTGAGCGTTGCCTGGCTCTACTTCACCGCCGCCGAGAACCTGACCATGTGGTATGGCAACGATCCCAAGGAAATGCAGGTCTTCGGCGCACGCGTACGCGGCGCCTACGCCCCTTTCTTCTGGATTATGGTCTTTTGCAACTTTGTCGTGCCGTTCGTGCTGCTGGGCATCCGCCGCCTGCGATCGATCACCACCGCTGCGATCAGCGCCGCGTGCGTGCTGATCGGCATGTGGCTGGAACGCTTTCTCATTATCATTCCGACGCTGGCGACGCCCCGCTTGGCCGCCGCGTGGGGCAGATACGCTCCTACCTGGGTCGAGATCTCGATCAGTACCGCCACATTTGCTGCGATGGTCATGATGTATCTGCTCTTTTCGAAACTGTTTCCGATCATTTCCATCTGGGAGTTTGAGCCGCATCCGCTGGAGGACGAGGACGAATGAACGTCTATCTCAGCGGCGACTTCGCAGACATGGAACCAGCGGCCAGAGCCATCCGCGACCTCAAATCGCGCGGTCTTGATCTCGGCGACTTAGTGGTTTTCTCCGACGAACCGATTCTCTTTCCGCCGGGCGTGCTGCGCCGGCCGAGCCATATGTCGCTAACTGCCGTTCTGGGCGCGATTACCGTCTTTCTTCTTGCCACTGGCTTCGTTTACTTCAGTCAGCACAATTACCCGCTGGTTACCGGCGGAATGCCCATCTTTTCCTTTTGGGCCACAGGCATCATTTCGTATGAGTTCACCATGTTCGGTGCAATTCTGAGCACGTTTGTCTGTTTTCTGTGGGAAAGCGGCCTGGTTCGCAAGCGCGACGCCGCTCCGGTCCCGCGAATCCGGCCGGAACGAATTCATCTGCGAGTGCGCTGCCGGCCCGAGCAGGTAGACGAGGCAAACCAGTCGATGCTGCGCGCCGGAGCGTCTGAGGTGATCCGCTTATGAGAATCGCCGCAGCGCTCCTACTTTTGTGGGTTGCAGTATGTGGGGCCGACGCCCTCGTCGGCGCCGGACCCCCTGGTCCGGCCGGCTCGCTACACCCGGTTTCAGCTTCTGCCGCCGACCTCACGCCGCTGCCGTGGGAGAAATCGCGTCTCGCCATCGGCCGCGATCTCTACCGGCAGAATTGCGGCGTCTGCCATGACATCGATAAAGACGTAAAGCATTCGCGCAAAATCGGCCCAAGCCTGAACCACCTCTTCACTAATCCGCTCACGCCCCTGAGCAAGATCAAACCCAACCGTCCTTACGTCGTGGTGAAGATCAAGGCTGGCGACGGCGATTTGATGCCAGCCTTCGGCAAGCGCCTTCGTCCGGAGGAGATCGAAGCGCTAGTAGACTACATTGCTTCCAAGTGAGGGTCGGCTCGCGACGCGGGCGCTCAGACGCGGATGGGGACGTTGCGGGCTACTGTTCGAAATCGTCCTCTTGAACGATCGCAGCAGTGTCCCCTGGGCGCCTCGCCTCCAGGCAAGCCCTCAAACTCAGGGGGCGCGAACCACACCACTCTTCTCTACCAGGCATCCGCTCCGCGAATGGCACAAAAAACGGTGCGCCAAAGAATACGGAAATACAAACCTGCTGAAAAATGACGGACCAGAAAGAGATCCAACCGGCGGCGCTCGCGGTAACTCAGCCGGCTGCGGCCCATCACCTGCCACAAGCCGCTGAGGCCGGGCCGCACATGCAGCACTTCGGCGGCGGCCCCACCGTAATGCGTGGTCAGTTCCAGCCGGGTAATGGGACGCGGTCCCACCAGAGCCATCCGTCCCTGCAGCACATGTAAGAGCTGAGGCAGTTCGTCAATCGAATACCGCCGGCAGAAACGCGCGAAACGGCTCGTTACCCGATCGTCGGAAGCTTCCTTGCTCAGCGACACCGGTTGCTCCGAGACCAGCTCTACCCATTCCATCTCCTTGTGCTCCGGGGAATCCACCCACATGGTTCTGAGCTTCAGCAGCCAGAACGGTTCACCGTGTTGTCCCACCCGCCGGTGAGCCACAAACGGAGACCGGCGGGACAGACGCCACGTGACCAAAGCGGCAGCGCAAATAATTGGCGCCGCCAACAGAAGCAGGAGCGCGGCTAACAGGCGATCCGTCACGTACATTCCCGGCCCACGCGGGGGCCGCGCGGCTTCGACTTGCGAAACAATTCCAGTAATGGACGCCAAAATTATCTCCTTAGCTAAGACCGAGTTCGTGTGTTGACGGGAACATGCTACGGCCGCCGGTTTGCTTGCATCAACTCTGCCGCTTCGCTCCGCGCCCAGCCGCAGAACTCCTCAATCTCCGCCGGTTGAGGTGTAGCTTCAGGATGTAGCAGCAAGTAATTCGGTTTGGGCATGATGTGCTGGCGAACGGCTTCACACGCTGCCAGCAGCATGGCGCCCCCTTGCACCGGGGTCTTGCCCACACCCGTGGACCATTCAGAAAAGTTCATGGCTTGGCGTGCGCCCGCCACGTCGCTTTCCACGAAATGGCCCAATCCGGACACATTAGAGTACCAAGGCCAGCGTGTTTCCGATGAATGGCAATCGAAACACGATTTGTGCAACATCGCATCGACGTCGGGTGGCACATCCAGATTCTCCTGGATCGTATGCTCCGGCTTCACGGGCGGATTGGTGTGCCGCCCCGTTTCAAGAGACGCTGCGAACAGGATCAGTAGAGGCGAGCCGATCATGGCGAGTGTGTGTGCAAATCTCATACTCCGATCATGCTCGCCAAGCGTCATGCAAGTTGCAGCGCCCCGGTAAACAACTTGTAAATCTCAATGAATTTGGCGCGTCAGGTCAAATCCGATGAACAATCCACCGGGAGTATCGGCGCCCGGCGCTCCCAAGAAAGTAGCCCGCGTGCCGGCGCGTTGCGACACCGTGGTTCCCGGCGACGTGCTGAAACCGAGCGTGAAGGCATGGCGGTAAATCTTCTTCTGGATGCCAAAGGAGAACGGGGCGCGGTGGATGCCGAGATCCCGGGCTCCGGCTACCGTGGGAATCACCTCGGCGACCAGCGCGACCGTCGGACGCACGTCCCAGGCCGCTCCAATGCCGATCGAAAACGCATCGATGCCCGGCAGATCGGGAATCTCGCTCGAAAGCAACCCGCCCTGCACCAGACGGCGATCGTTGAAAGAGGCCGTGGGAACCACATAGAACTGAGCCCGTGAGCCAAGCGAACGCGAAAAGATCAATTCCAGGTTCTCCGTATAGCTCTTGCGGAAGTTGTCCTGGCCTTCTATCGACCCGCGGACCGCAAAATTGAGCGGTGCTCCGTGGCGTTCTTCCAGCAAGTTGTATGCGGCCATCAGTTGAATCGGCCGCCCGATAAATGACGGGGAGCGAAAGATATCGACCGAGAGACGGTCGGTGACGCCGTAGCGCACTCCGAGCGACGACAGCGCAAAGTTGTCGAGACCGAACAGCTCGGCGCCTCGCGCCTGGCCGGTAAACGTGGTGTCATAAGCGAAGCGATGCGCAAAGTTCACGATAACCGCGTGCTCGTCTACGGCGCGGCCGGTCGGCAGGGTGAAGAGAACATCGTCACCCGCCTGATAGACATTCTTGCGCTGCTCTCCGCCTGCCGGCGCCGAGCCGAGCGTCCGTACGAAGGCCGTCAGCGAGGCGATCTGCTCCGCCGATAGCTTGGCCCCGAACGCGGGCATCTTGCCTCCGGTGCCGTCCCGAATCACGGTGCCGATGTGTGCGTCCGATGTGCTCTTCTGAAACGCGCTGTTGGTCAGGTCGCGCGAGCCGATCGCCGGCTTTCCCTGACCCGCCGGACCATGGCAGACTGCGCAATTGGCGGCAAACAGTTGCTGGCCGCTTGGCTGCTGGCCGCTCGGCTGCCGTGCCGGGGCGCTGCCGCCATCCATCTGACGAATACTATGCGAAACGGCGTCGATGAGATAACTCTTGCCGTCGCGGTTGAGTACGATCACGGGATCCTTGCCGTTCTGGAAAGATACTCCCAATGCTTTGGCCAAGTCGTCTGAGTCAGCCGCAATTCCAAGATTCCAAGCCAGCAACAGCCCAAGAAAAGCCTTCATTCCTGGAGTTTCGCTCAAAAAGGCCGCGAGTGTGTATGCGAATCGTAAGAGGCTTGTAAATTTCGCGGCGTAACCCCTCGCCGCCAAGTAACCTCGGGCCGGAAACGCAGTAGTGTCAAGTGTGGGGCAGGTTCCGGCAAGCGCGATTCCGACTGACGAGGCATTGATGGCCCAGGTGCGCGATGGCGACCTGCGCAAGCTCGCACTGCTGTTTGAGCGGCACCATCGTTCGCTTTACAACTTCTTCCGGCATATGAATGGCAACGCCGATCTGAGCCAGGATCTCACGCAGGAAGTATTCTTCAGAATTCTCAGATACCGGCACAGCTTCGACCAGACTCGCTCCTACTCTGCTTGGATGTACCAGATCGCACGGAATACCAATACGGAAGCGGCGCACAAAAGACGGGGCGAACTGCGGCTGTTATCGAACTCAGAAGACGACGAACCGCTGGAACCGGCTAGTGGAACGCCCGGCATCGAAGAGACCCTCGGCCGGCGTCAGGAGATACGGTTACTGCGGCAAGCCATGGAGCAATTGCCCAGCGAAAAACGGGAGTTACTGATCCTAAGCCGTTTCCAGAACTTGAAATACCAGAGCATCGCGGAAATTCTGGGATGCGAAGTTGGCGCCGTGAAAGTGCGCGTCTATCGCGCCGTTCAGGCGCTCGGGCGAATCTACTTGGAACTATCGGGAGAGAAGGCCTCATGAACTGCGAAGAATGCCGGATTCGAATTCCGGAATTGTGGGAAGGCGCGTTGGATCGCGAACTGGATAATGACGCGCGCGCCAACCTGGAGATGCACCTGGCGTCCTGTATTCCATGCCGAAGCGAAAACGAGCGTCTAAGCGCCATCTGGCGCGGCCTCGGACAGATCCCCGCCTTCGATCCGGATCCAGGCTTGCGTACCCGATTCTACGAAAGGCTCGAGGCCTATCAGCAAGGTTTCCTGGAATCCAGCCTGGCGGCGCCCAAGCCACCCTTGTTCCGTGCATTTTGGCGACCCTTTTGGCAATGGTGGAGCGCCCGGCCGGCTCTGCAATTCGCCTTGAGCCTGGCCACGCTGGTGCTTGGTTTTCTCGGGGGATTCTCTCTGCAGCACCGCCGGGAAGATGCGCAGTTGGGACAACTGCATAACGAGGTCACGAATATGCGCCAAATGGTCGCGCTCTCTTTGATGCAACAGCAGAGCGCCAGCGACCGCCTGAAGGGAGTCAACTGGGCTTACCGGGAGGAACGGCCGGACCCGGAGGTTCTCGCGGCGCTGCTCTATACAGTGAATCACGATTCGAACATTAACGTGCGTCTGGCCGCCGTGGACGCACTCCACACATTCAACTCGAGCCCCGTTGCCACTCGCGGACTCGTGCAAGCCATTGCCAAGCAGGATTCTCCCATGGTGCAGATCGCTCTGATCGATCAACTTACGGACATGCGCGATCGCGGCGCCGTGCCAGCTTTGCAAGCCTTGCTGAACGACAAGAACGCCAACCCGGAAGTCCGGCAACGGGCGGAGTGGGCATTGGGGAGACTGCAATGAAACGATTCGCGCTTGTCGTGCTCGTAGTATCGCTCGCTATCTCGCCGCTGCTGGCCGGCGTGGAAGACCGGACCACGGACTCGAAAACATTTCCCGCCGCGCGCTTGGTCATCGTAGACAACATCAACGGAAATATTGAAGCTTCCGGGTACAACGGGAACGACTTAGTGATGGAAGTGACCAGAACGGTGCACGCCGAAAGCGCTGAACGCCTGGCTACCGCCAATCGTGAAGTAAAGCTGAATGCGGAGCAATCTTCCGACACCGTCAAGCTCTTTGTGGACGCTCCCGATCGTTGCAACTGTGAAAATTCACGCGGCCGTTCGCAGCATGAAGGCTACACGGTTCGATATGATTTCAAACTCCGAGTTCCCGCCGCGGCGCGCGTCGATCTTTACACGGTGAACGCCGGCAAGATCCTGGTGAACGGGATCGCCGGCGACTTCGATATCAAGAACGTCAACGGAGAGATCGAGATGAATGGCGTGGCCGGATCGGGCCAGGCGCACACCGTGAACGGCCCGGTAAAGGTCGTTTTCCTGCGGAATCCCACGTCATCCAGTTCCTTCGAGACCGTGAACGGCAACGTGGACTTAGCCTTCCTCAATGGTCTGTCCGCGGACGTACGGATGCAGACCTTGAACGGCGGAATGTATACCGATTTCGAGGTTACGGCGGCGCCAGAACCATCCCAGCCTCCGGAAAATCGCGGCGGCAAATTCGTCTATCACCGCGGCGGCGCGACCCGCGTACGAATCGGCGCGGGCGGCATTGCCGTAACCACGAAAACTCTTAATGGCAATATCTACATAAGAAATCAGGAAAATAAATGAAACCAATTATTATTGTTACTGCATTTTGCTGCGCAATTAGCGCACAGGAGTCCGGCAATCGCGTCACGGTTCCGTTCAGCGATGCCTCGCAACCCCGCAGGCTGGTCGCATCCATGATGCAAGGTTGCTTTACGGTAGAGGGCTACGACGGCAAGGACGTCGTGATCGAGCCGCGCGGCGGTGGCGAAGAGCATCGCGTCCGGCCCGTTCCCCACAAAGCGGAAGGGATGACTCGCATCGAGCCCGCCGGCATGGGCATCTCCGTCGAAGAAGAGAATAATACCGTAAAAATCCACAGCTCCATGGGCCGGGGCCGCGACCTGCTGGTGCGCGTTCCGTTTGCTACATCGCTCAAGATCGAGTGCATGAACGGCGGCGATATCAAAGTGGACCGCGTAAGCGGCGACATCGAGCTGCAGAACTTGAATGGCGCCGTGACCGCCAACAACGTATCGGGTTCGGTGATCGCGCACTCGCTCAACGGACAGGTCTTGGTGACGCTGGATAAAGTCACTCCCGATAAGCCCATGTCTTTTTCATCGCTGAACGGTGACGTCGATGTAACGCTGCCGGGCGACACGCGCGGAATGGTGCGCATGAAGACCGACAATGGCGAAATCTTCAGCGATTTCGATATCAAGGTCAGCCCCAGCGCGGCCGCTCCAGTAGTGGAAGACGGCCGGGCGAAAGGTGGCCGGTATCGGGTAAAAGTGGACGGCACAACCGCTGGCGCCCTGAACGGCGGCGGCCCCGATCTGACCTTCAAGACGTTTAACGGCAATATTTACATCCGTAAGAAGAAGTAACTCCAATGTATTGCTGGCCACGGGATTGTCTTATCGTCCGAAAATTTCTATGAACCCGGCAAACCTGCTCCAGGATCTCCGCTTCGCAGCGCGCACGTTTACTAAGTCGCCGGCTTTTGTGGCCGTGGCGGTGCTCTCGCTCGCGCTCGGCATCGGCGCCAATACCGCGATCTTCACGCTCACCGATCAACTGTTGCTCCGATTGTTGCCGGTGCGCGATCCCGGGCAGTTGGTTTTGCTCAGCGCCATTGGGCAGCATTATGGCAACAACATGGGTTGGAACCGCATTTCCTATCCCATGTATCGGGACTTTCGCGACCGTAACCAGGTTTTCAGCAGCATGTTCTGCATGCGGGAAGTAGACATGAGCGTGAGCTACGGAGGCCGCACGGAGCGCATTTCCGGTGAGCTCGTTTCGGGCAATTACTTTCCAGTGCTGGGCGTGGGCCCAGCCCTGGGCCGCCTATTCACCGCCGAGGACGACAAAGTCCAAAATGGTCAACCCGTCGCGGTGTTGAGTTTCGGCTACTGGCAGCGGCGGTTCGCTCGAGATCCCGGCGTCATCGGCCGCAAACTCGTGATCAACGGTTATCCGTACACGGTGGTAGGCGTCAGCCAAGCCGGATTTACCGGGACGGATCCGGCGTCGGCGCCCGAAGTCCGGGTGCCCATGATGATGTCCAAGGAATTGGCGGAATACCTCGACCTGAACGACCGTCGATCCCGTTGGATCACCGCATTTGCGCGCCTGAAGCCCGGAGTTTCCCTGGAGAAGGCCAAGGCCGGCCTGCAGCCGCTCTTTCACCAGATCATCCAAATGGAGGTCCAGGAAAAAGCGTTCGCCAAGGCTGCGCCGGATATGAAGCAGCGGTTTCTGCAAATGTCGATGAACGTCTTGCCCGCCTCTAGTGGGCGCTCGTATATGCGCCGTCAGTTTTCCACGCCGCTGCTGGTTCTCATGGCCACCGTGGCCCTGGTGCTGTTGATCGCCTGCGCCAACGTCGCTAATCTCCTGCTCGCCCGGGCGGCCTCTCGTCAAAAGGAAATCGCCATCCGTCTCGCTTTAGGCGCCGGCCGCTGGCGCATCATCTCTCAGTTGTTAGTCGAGAGTCTGATGCTCTCGGTGGCGGGGGGTGTGGCTGGCTTGGCGCTGGCTGTCTGGATTGATCGCATACTCATCGGTCTGCTTCCGCCCAGCACTACTCCGCTCAGCATTTCTTCCACTCCCGACTGGCGGATTCTCGGTTTCAACTTCGCTCTTTCGGTTCTCACAGGCGTTATTTTCGGGCTGGTCCCGGCGTTTCAGGCAACCCGCCCGGACGTCGCGCCCACGCTCAAGGACCAGGCAGGTTCTCTGGCTGGCGGCGCGTCCGTCGGATTGCGGAAAGCTCTGGTCGTCGCGCAGGTGTCGCTGTCTATGCTGCTGCTAATCGGCGCGGGATTGTTCATTCGCAGCTTGGGAAACCTCAAAGATCTGGATCCAGGCTTTCGTACTTCCAATCTGATCGCCTTCAAAATCGACCCCATGCTCAACGGCTACAAACCAGACCGCGCCCGCGCCATTTACCGCCGCCTCAAGGAAACGCTGGATGGCCTTCCGGGTATCCGGAATTCGGGTCTCGCCGTTGTGCCGGTGCTCGAAGGAGACGAGTGGGATCAATGGGTGACCATCGACACCTACAAGCCCAAGCAAGGCGAACTGCCCGATCCGCACATGAATTTCGTGTCGCCCAATTACTTCGCCACCATGGAAATTCCATTGCTCGCCGGCCGCGACTTCAAAGTGACCGATACCGCGGGTGCTCCCCTGGTCGTCATCGTGAATGAGTCGTTCGCCAAAAAATATTTCGGGTCGCTCAACGCTGTGGGGCACCGCGTCGGCATGGGTATCGATCCCGGCACCAAGACCGACATCACCATCATCGGCGTGGCACGCGATACCAAGTACGAAAGTATGCGGGACGAGATCCCCACGGAAATGTTTCGTCCCTTCGATCAGATGGATTTTGCTACGGGAATGACCGCCTATATCCGGACCGCGCGCGACCCCAACCAGGTGTTCGCGATGGTCCGGCAAACGGTACAGCAACTCGACCCGAATTTACCTGTCTTTCAAATGACCACGCTAGCCAAACAGATGGACGATTCTCTCGTCACCGAGCGGCTGGTGGCCACGCTGTCGACGTCTTTCGGCTTCCTGGCCACACTATTGGCCGCCATCGGTCTGTACGGCGTGATGGCGTACACGGTGGAACGTCGGACGCGGGAGATTGGCATTCGCATGGCGATCGGCGCCTTGACTGGCGATGTTCTGTGGCTGGTGATGCGCGAAGTGCTGATCCTGCTGGCCATAGGAATCTGCGTGGCGCTCCCGGCCGCCTTGGTCCTTACCCGCTATGTGCAGGCTCAGCTCTATGGCATCCAGCCCTCCGATCCCGCATCCATCGCTCTGGCCACGATCGCGATTGCCGCTGTCGCGTCAATGGCTGGATACCTGCCAGCCCGCCGCGCTACTCGGGTGGACCCGATACGCGCCCTGCGTTATGAGTAGTCTCACGAGTAGTCCCGGCAATCCGTAAGTGATTCTTCTCATTCAAACGATCCCACAGCGTGAGCGGATCGGCGTCGAAAACCGTTTCTATTCTCCAAGGCAATACCGTCCAGGCGCCCGCCGCCAGCTCCTGCTCCAGTTGGTCGGGACCCCATCCCGCATACCCCAGGTAAACGCGAAAAGAAGCGGCGTCCTTGGCGGTTTGCACGGTCTTTTCGAGCTGATCCTTGTCGGTGACGAAATAAACATCGGCGCCGACCCGAAGCGCCTCCTTCAACTTCGTGCTGGACCGCAGCAGCGCAAAACCGAGCTGTTCCTCCACCGGTCCGCCAGTGTACACAAACTCACCCTTGTTCCTGGGGATTTCCTTGCCCGGAAACAGCTTTCCTAGCGATATTTTTGCCGGGCGATTCAGGATCAGGCCCATGGCGCCATCGTCGCCGGTATGTATGAGGAGCACCACGGTTTGAGAGAAGTTGGGATCCGGCAGGTCGGGACTTGCCAGGAGAATTTTCCCAGCGGCGATTTCCTGCCCCGGCATCCTCGCGAGCAGGGCCAATAGAAAAAAGCCAAGAAGCCTCATACGTCCATTAAAACGCAAAACGGCCTGGAGGAGAACCTCCAGGCCGTTAAAGCTTCAATCGGATCTCCCCGGTTAGCGGCGGCGAATTTTGCGGCCCGCGAAACCGAGGCCGACTAGACCAAGACCCAGCAAAGCAATGGAGGCCGGTTCCGGTGTGCCGATCAGCGGGATCAACACGCTCCCGGAGCCGTAGTTCACGGCATTGATTCCGGTCTGGCCCTGGTTGTTAAACAAGTCTGCGTTGGTTAGCGAGGAGGTGTAGGAACCAAGAACCGTCGCGCCAGTCGAGCCGCTCACTTCAAAGGAGAAACCGCTGAAGGACGACTGGTAGGTCCCGACGCACCCATGGGACGGCTGAACAACGCCGCCGCAATAGATAGTTCCGCCGGTGTAGTAAAAAGTGACATTCTCGATCGAGGCGTTATCGCCGTTCGGCGGGTTCACATTACCCCCCTGGCTGGTTACCGGAGTGATGCCAATGAACTGCGTGACCTCACCCCACCCCACGTTGGCGCCAACACTGGGGCTCGACCCGTTGATGATCATGTTCGGAATGTCATAAATAGTTGCGAATGTTGTGCTTGGCGAGCACGGTACGGCCCCGCCACCAGTTGTACACATGGCACCTGAAATAGATGCGGGATTTATCTCGTCGTCGTCCGCGAGCGTTAGTTGGTAGTTAAACTGATAAACCCCGGCCCCCATGTTGGTCGCATTCACAAAGCTCGCCGTCAGGCCAGCTTGCAATCCCGCCGTGCCCAGAACCGCCAACGCCAAGGCCGCTATAGATTTCGTCATAGTCGCTTTCAATCCTCCTCCGAGAATTTCTAACCTTTTCTTAACAAACTTTGAGAACTTTATTTTCGTCCGGTACTATACACAAATGGAGCCGGTTCTCCGCCACCCTCGTGGTTCAGTATTAAGTATAGGGAGGCCTAGAACCCAAAGCAACAAGAAACTTGCTTCAACTCCATGAAAAAATGACTATTTGGACCGTTTGGTACTATCGACTCACGCCATTCGCCCTTTCTCTCCCCGCGTTTGTTGGCCTAGTACTAACAGGGGTCTAATCGAATTCTAAGTATTCTAGAGTACTGGCTTCCCAAGGGCAAAACCCCGTGCCTCATCGCACTACGCCTCTTTCGTGCGGGAGAGGAGCGTCTGGCAGTTCGTATCGGGGGCCGGAATGGGCCTCCTTCACTAGAGTTACTATGTTTGCTATTCGGTCCGGGTAGGTCGTGCAAATCCCGAAGCCCGCTATCTTGAGGGTTCGCTAGTCGGAGGGACGATCCCTTTGAGCCGCAAATACGTAACCATGTTGCCGTAGTGCTCGTCCGAATGCGCCGAGTTGAGCGAAAGCGCCGTCAGCCTGGGTGCATCGCGCCCCATCAGCTTGATCATTTCACTGGCCTTGGCATCGGTCATCCCGGTATAGGCCTTGTTGCAGTAGGCCACTGCATCCTTCAAGGCTTGCACCAAGTCAGCTTTTGGAGGGAAACTGCGCCCAACGCTCGGTTGAGCGGGCAACGGAGCCCAACTATCGCGGCCGGCATAGCGGAATATTGTGTTGAACCGGCTGCCGCACACCGATAAGAAGTTCAGGATGTCTACCTCAGCTACTCCCACCATCGCGTTCAACGGCTTGAGTTCGTACTCCAGCGATTTCCAGGCGATTCTCAACCGCCAGGTTCAGATCCAGCAGTTGCCAGTACAGCAACTTCAGAATCAGCAAACGGATCTGTTGCAAAAGCAGTCCGCGCTCACGGCCCTGGATCCGGTGGTGGCAAGTCTGGGAGCAAGCCTGGCGGCCTTGAGTGCGCTTGGATCGGGCCAGGGACTCGAAGCCAATAGCTCCGACTCGAGCGTCGTGTCCGTGGTGAACTCGGGTGCTACCAGCGCAGCGAGCTATAGCATTTCCAACATCACTTCGCTCGCCCAGCCGGCTTCGGAAACATCGCTCTCCGGATACACCGACGCAACCACCGCCAACGTGTCCAGCGCGGGTCAGGTGAACCTCGTCTATGGCGCCAACACCTACACCATCAATCTCACTTCACAGACCAACAACCTCAGCGGCCTGGCTGCAGCTATCAATAAACTCGATGTCGGCGTTAATGCCACCATCTTGAGCACCGGTACTGGCGCAACCCCCGATTATTTGACTCTTTCCGCCGCCTCACCTGGCCAGACAACGCTCCAACTACAAGATGTTCCCGTCTCGGGAGCGCCAGTCAATTTGATCTCCGCCACCAACCAAGGCACAAATTCCCAGTTCGATCTCAACGGCTTGCCCGTCACCAAATCCAGCAACACCATCAACGACGTGGTTCCCGGAGTAACATTCACGCTCGTCAACACGACTGCCCCTAACCAATCGGTTCAGCTCACTCTTTCCCCCAACGCCTCGAGTTTGTCGACCGCCCTGCAAAACTTTGCGCAGAGCTATAACTCTCTCGCCGATCAGGTAAATGGACAAATCGGCGCCGGCGCTGGTCCGCTGGCAGGCGATTCCCTGGTCTACACCCTCAGCAGCGATCTTCAGCAAGTGAGCAGCTACTATGGCGGCTCGGGCAGCATTAGGAGTCTGGCCGACCTCGGGCTAACCTTTGATTCCACGGGCCAAATCTCGTTTGACCCCTCCGTGGTTAACTCCCTTTCGGCCAGCCAGGTTCAGGATGCGTTTGGCTTCCTCGGCTCGTCTACGTCCGGTTTTGGCTCGCTGGCGAATGTGTTTAACCAAATTAGCGACTCGACCACCGGCGTTATCCAGCAGGAGCAGACCAGTTATACGGCCGAGAACTCCAACCTGACCGACAAAATCAATACTCTGAACACACAGATCTCTCAGTTTCAGACCAACCTGACCAGTCAGCTATCCGCTGCCGACGCTACTGTGACCGAGCTGCAAAATCAGCTAGTCTCCGTCAATGCCAGCATTCAAAGCCTCGATCTGGTGTTGTACGGCAGGCAGACCAACACCAACGGGCTCTAAATATGCCTTGTGGGGCAGATTATCAATCTGCGGCCGATTATTAATCGGCCCTGGGCGGGTCACAAACGTCACAACCCCGCCGTCAGCTACTAACCGGGCTCGCAACTGAAACTGCCTACTTAGCTCAGCTAGAGTGCCTGGTAGGGCCGCAGCCATTCGCGTGGCGCCGGAGCACCCAGCCCATTCCGTGCAGAGCCGCGCCGACTCCCCATGCTATACTCGCTCTGTTTCAGCCTGCGAGGAATGCTCGGGAAGGCGGTGAAAATCCGCCACTGCCCCGCAACTGTAAGCGGCAATAGAAACGGCGGAAACGGTCACTGCGCTTGGCGCGGGAAGATCGTTTCCATCCAATGCCGGCCGCGAGTCAGGAGACCGGTTCCCCGCTTGTATCGATAGCTCCGTTTTCGAGGGGGAAACGTCGATGAGATCGCTCGTCTTGCTATTGTCCTTTGCCGCGGCTCTCGCGGCCGATCGCTCACCTATTCACGGCCTGATCCTCGATCCCACTGGCTTGCCGATTGAAGGCGCCGCCGTCGAGTGCGCCGGCCACACCACCTACTCCAACGCGGAAGGGCGTTTCACAGCCGCGTCAACAGTCGATGCCAAAACCCAACAATGCCTCGCCCAAGTAACCAAGACCGGGTTTGAAACCCTGTCCATCCAGCTTTCGCCCAACTCCGAAAATCGCCTCACTTTGAAGCTGCGGAGCCCCCCTGAAAGCGTGGTCGTGACCGCGACGCGCTATCAGACTACGCCGGAAGAAGCCGCTGTCTCGGCGAGCGTCGTCACCGCCGCGGATCTCGCGGCCCGCAATCTGCCCCAGGTTCCCGATGTGTTGCGCGAACTGCCCGGCTTGCAGATTTCGGATTACGGACGGCGTGGAGCGCTCACTGAAGTTTTCACCCGCGGTTCCGACAGCACCAGCACGCTGGTGCTGCTGGACGGCGTACCGTTGAACGATCCAGGCGGCCAACTGAATCTGGCCCACATTTCAAGCCTGGGGATCGATCGCCTCGAAGTAATTCGCGGCCCGGAGAGCGCTCTGTTTGGCGCCGAAGCGGCCGCCGGCGTGATCCAACTATTCACCAAGCACGGCGACGCCGAAGACACCACGCCTCATTTCGAAGCCTCCTACGAGCGCGGCAACTTTCAGACCGACCGCTGGACCGGCTCCATGGAGGGCGGCCTGTTCCACAAACTCGATTACTACCTCGAGGCCGATCAACTGCACACGGTTGGCGCGTATCAGAACGATTACTATCGCGATACGTCGGCGACCGCCAATATCGGGTATCGCTTTTCCGATGCGACCCAACTGCACGGCGTCTTTCGCATTTACGACGCCAACCTCAGCACGCCGGGCCAGATTGATTATGGCATTGACGATCTCGGCACCACGGAACAAACGCGCGATTCGTCAGTCTCTCTCCGGTTGGACGACGCCCGCGGTTCCCACTACCTGCAGCAGTTCACCTTCGGCTATCACCGGCTTAACGACTTCTTCGACGATACCGATCCCTACTCCACGCAACTGCAAGAAGCGCTGGTCCGCGATGTCACCGTGAACGGTTTAGCGCGCACTTACTTCGTCCAGCTCCTGAATCCGAACTTGGTGTATCCGGTCGCTTTGCCGCAAGGATTCCGCATCGTCCAGAACACCTACTATTTCGGAGCCTACACCTCGCTGAATCTCACCAAGCGAACTAGCGCCAGCTATCAAGGCACCTGGCAGCATCGTGGCGGTTCTGTGGTCTTCGGCTACAACTACCAGCGCCAGAGCGCGGTTCTGTCGAGCGGCGATGTCGAGCGGAATAACAATGGGCTGTACGTCAACGCACAGCAAAGCCTCGGAGATCGAATTCTGTTGAGCGCTGGCGGGCGTTTTGAACACAGCAGCGCATTTGGCCTAATCGGCAGCGGGCGTGGCGGCGGGAGCGTTTTGCTCTTTAAAGAACACGGCGCACTTGACTCCACCACTCTGCGCCTCAGCGCGGGGCGGGGCACTACGGAACCAAGCTTGCTTGAGAATTTCGTTCAGGCCGGCTACTATTTCGGCAATCCAAACCTGAAACCCGAAACCACCACCACGTACGAAGCGGCCCTGGTGCAGGACTGGTGGCAGCGGCGTCTCCACACTGAAGTAGCCGTGTTTCGCAGTTCCTTTGAGAACCTGATCGCGTTTGTTTCCGATACCTGGCAGAATGTGCAAGCCAGTTGGGGGCGCGGAGTTGAGTTTTCGGCCCAGGCGCGCATTCTCCCTAGCTTGCAAGTCACGGGAACGTACATGCGCCTGTATACCCGCGTCACCGCGTCAACGACGCCGCTGGATTCGACCACCGGCCTCGGGCAGCAATTAGTCCACCGGCCACTCAATTCGGGAGCGCTCACGATTGCAGCGACGCCACGCCGCTGGTCCTTTGTCCTGGGAGCGAATTTCGTGGGCGAGAGCCAGGACGCTGACTTCACCTTCGGCGTGAACCGCAATCCCGGTCACGAAAACATATACGCGAGCGCGTCCTACCAGATCAACCGGCACATCAGCCCCATGCTGCGTGTCGACAACTTATTGAACGAACGCTATGAAGAAGTGCTCGGCTACCCTGCGCTTTCCCGTGGCGTCCTGGGCGGTATGCGGTTCAGGTGGTGAGCTGACTACTTCTTTGCGTTTTTCAGTTTCTCGTCCAGGTCCGCCAGTTGCCGGCGCGCCAATGGCGCATCGTCTGAGTTGGGATTCGCCGCGAGAAATGCCCTCATCTGTTCCGCCGCGCCGGCAATGTCTTTCTTCATCATCAGGATCAGTCCAAGTTGGAACTGCGCCTGCGGATACTGATGCAAAATGTCCGTTTTGATCGCCTCGCGGGTGCTCTTTTCGGCCGCATCGAAATCCCGCGCGCGGTACTTGGCCATGCCGTTCAAGAAATAAGCACGCGGAAAATCCATCGGATCCAAGCGGATCGCCTCTGAAGTGAGTTGAATCACTTCGTCCCACTTCTCCTCTCGAGCGGCCACGGAAGCCAGCCCGTCGAGCGGGGGAACAAACCGGGCATCGGCGCCGATTGCCGACCGGTAGGCATTGCGCGCCTCCGCCAACGCGCCCTTTTCGGCATAGAGATCGCCCAAGTCGTTCCACGCGGCCGCGAACTGCGGATAAAGCGCCACGGCCTTCGCTAAATTCTTCTGGGCGTCTTCCGCCCGGTCCTTCTTGGAGAGCAGTTCCCGCGCCTTTTCATAATTCTTGCGAGCTTCTTTCGGCGCGCCTTGGGTGGTCTCGCTCACGGAGGTGCCCGCCCCACCGCCGCGCTTGTGAAGCACCAGCGTGCCAACCTCATTGGAAGCCGCCAGCCGGAACTTGCCTAAATCGATCTCGTCGGAGCTATAGCCGCCCAGAACCCCGCGAATCTTGCAGCCAACCAGTGGATTCTGCTCGTTGGGCCGGCCCGCTACCCGGTTTTCCAGTTCGTTATAGCTCTTCGAAAGATCGGCGCCAAAGCGCCCTTTGGCATCCGTCGCGGCAATCGCGATAACAGTTCCGTCGCTGCAAAACCTCTCGATCAGAACCTGGCCTGGAGGCGCGACGTTGTCTTCCATCGTCACGCGTCCGGATAACGTGGTCGCGGAAACCTGGGGAAGCGCAAAAACATTGCGCGACGGATCCGCGGTCTGCGGTTGCAGGGGTGGCGTCGGGGCCACCGCCCTTTGGGCGACTAATAAGCTTCCGGAAAAAGCCCATAGCAGAAGCCGGAGAGAGGCCTTCATGAGAGAACTCCTTTGCCGTCTATTATTCCAGATTCTTTTCAATTTCACCTCTCCTGCTAAACTGGCGTTTGGCGGCCCCGTCCAAACTAGCGGAATCCAGCGTGTCTCAGCGCCTGCTCGCCGGGCTTGCCGAAGGCCCGGCCATGCGCGATTGCGTCCAGCTCTTCGCGCGCGAGAAACAGTGGATCAATGAGCAGCACCTTCAGCTAAGCCGTATACCGGCGCCGACTTTCTTTGAAGCCAGGCGCGCTGAATGGATGCTGGCTCAGTTCCGTGCCCTCGGCTGCATCGCCCGTCTGGATCGGGCCGGAAATGTCATCGCTCATCCATTTGAGAATCGGGACGGCCCTTATGTCGCTCTCACCGCGCATCTGGACACGGTTCTGGCGCCGCGCAAAGACGACGAGATTCACGTTGCGCCCGATGGCCGGCTGCACGGTCCTGGCGTTTCCGACAACGGCGCTGGTTTGGCCGCGCTGCTTTCCATCGCGCGCGTACTCCGCAACTGCTCCAGCATTGAGAAAGATCTGTGGGCTCGCCTCGTTCTGATCGCCAATGTGGGTGAGGAAGGCGAAGGCAATCTGAGCGGCATGCGTTATCTGTGCCGCCAGTCGTCCACCGGCGCCAAAGTGTCCGCTTTTCTCATTCTGGACGGCCCTTCGACCGATCACATCACTGCGCTCGCGCTGGCCAGCCGCCGTTTCGACATACATATCAGCGGCCCGGGCGGTCACAGCTGGAGCGATTACGGAACCGTCAATCCAGTGCATGCGCTCAGCCGCGCCATCGTCAATTTCAACGAGCTGCGCTTTCCGGACAACTCCTCTCCCCGGTCTTCTTATAACTTTGGATTGATTGAAGGCGGGTCCAGCATCAACTCCATCCCAACCCACGCGCGAGCCAAGGTGGACATTCGTTCCGAAAGCGTAATGAAGCTGGACGAAATCGCGGCTCACCTCACCACCAGCGTGGAGCGTGCGGTGGAAGAGGAAAACGAACGCGCCTCGATCGGGCGGCTGGGGGCAAAAATCAAGGAGATCGGGTCGCGTCCCGGCGGCCGCCTTTCGAACGACGCGCCAATTTTGCACTACATCCGGACAGTCGATACTTTCCTGGGAATCCGATCCCATGTGGATTGCGCTTCGACCGACGCTAATATTCCGCTATCGCTCGGTCTGCCCGCGATCAGCATCGGCGTGGGCGGGCAGGGTGGAGGAGCGCATACGCCCCAGGAATGGTTCCATCCCGAGGGCCGCGAAACCGGCCTCAAACGGATCCTGTTCACGCTGTTACTTCTTCTCCGCGATTTGGCACGCGATTCGGCACAATGAAACCGTCGGCGCCGCCCCACTGGCGCGTCGATCTCAGCCTGGTCCTGGTTGCTTTGATCTGGGGAGCTACCTTCGTATTGGTCAAGGCTGCGCTCGCGCACATTTCCACCATCTTGTTTCTCACCCTCCGGTTCGCGCTGGCAGCCGCCGCGCTGCTCCTGATTTTCGGCCGCCGCATCCAGCGCGGCCGGCTCCCTCAGACCTTGCGCATCGGTATCCTGGCTGGCGTTTGCCTCTTCGCCGGGTACACTCTGCAGACTTTCGGCTTGAAGTTTACGACCCCGGGCAAGGCTGGCTTCCTCACGGGCCTGTACATTCCACTGGTTCCGCTGATCGCCTTCGCCCTGTACCGTAAACTCCCGCGGACCACCGAGATCGCCGGGATCCTGCTGGCCTTTTCAGGAATGGCTCTGATCAGCTTTGAGCCCGGCGCGTGGCGCATCGGATTGGGCGATTTTCTGATCGTGCTCTGCGCGGTGGCTTATGCTTTCCATATCCTGGTTCTCGGGCACTTTGCCAAACACGCGGACGTTCCTGGCCTCACCGTTGTGCAGATCGCCATGGGCGCGCTCATCGGCGCCGGTTGTTTCTGGTGGGTAGAGCCCGTCCAGGCGGATTTTCCGGCCATTGTCTGGATCGCTCTCCTCGTCACCAGTCTCCTGGCCACGGCTTTCGCCTTCGCGTTGCAGACCTGGGCGCAAAGTCACACTTCGCCAACCCGAACCGC
>DATFZA010000738.1:0-2257 GCA_035314765.1 Bryobacteraceae bacterium | reverse complement strand
TCGGACTCAAGCCCGCAGTGTCCCCGTACGCTCCTGTACGCTCCCCGTACGCTCCGGGGTGCCGGGGTCGAGGAGTTGTTTCCCCGTACGCGTTCCGTCCGCGCTGGCATGCGCTTTACTCGTTCCCAGGTTTTAGGTATTTGCCGAGAAAATTGGCGGTTGCCGAGTAAGCTTCGAGCCAGCGCTTTTCGGTGAGAAAGCCGTGGATTTCATCGGGGAAGATCAGTTGTTCAAAGGGTACGTGGCGCTTTCTCAGGGCTTCGGCCAGGATCACGCTTTCGTGAAAGGGTACGTTGCGGTCATCGTCGCCGTGGATCAGCAGGACTGGCGATCGCCAAGTGTCGATTGAAGCCATGGGCGAGGATTCAAACGCGATTCTCGCCGCGTTGGTGTCCTTACCGGGATCGTAAGCGGGCACGAAATTTCGGATGACGTTGTTCCAATCGTGAACTCCGTGAAAATCCACGCCGACAGCGAATAAGTTGGAAGCGCGAGCCAAGCCGAGTGCTGTCAGATAACCGCCGTAGGAGCCACCCCAGAGGCCAATGCGCTGGGGATCGACGTCGGGCCGGGAGCGGAGGTAGAGACCCGCACCGACAACGTCATTGAACTCGCTGGCGCCGGTGGCGCCGTAGCTCACAGCTTCGCGAAAGTTGAGGCCGTAGCCGATGCCGCTGCGGTAGTTCACGGCCAAGACCACATAGCCCAGGCTGGCCAAGTATTGATTCATGGCGTAGGAATTGTGGTAGTAATCCATGTAGTGAAAGCCCAGCAGCATTTGACGGCGCGAACCACCGTGAAAGAAGATCAGCGCGGGATGTTTCTGTCCGGGCTGCGCGTTGGGCGGCATGAAGACTTGCGCGTGGATTTGGAGGCCATCGGCAGCGGAAAGAATTACCGGCTGCGGGGCCACTAGATCGCCGGCCGGGAAACTGGCGGGAATCGAATCGGGCGCCAGGTCGCGCAACGCTTTTGTTTCAAGGACGGCCGCTCTGGCAGGATTCCGCGCATCGGAGCGAAGGACAACGAGATGGCCATCCGTGGTTTCTACCGGCGCCCATTCGATGCCAGTAGAGGGAGTGAGCTCGGTGAGTTGATCGCCGAGCACGGAGACTCGCCAGATATGCCGCCGGTCAATGTCGGTTTCGTTCGATGAGAAGAGGACTTTGCGTTTATCCGCAGAGAGCGATGCATGCTCGACCTCGAACTCGCCATTTGAATTTAGAGCCGTAGGCGCATCCCCGTGAACGGAGATCGAGTAGAGATGACGGTAGCCGGTCTTCTCCCAAGGGAAGACGATGCGATCACCCTCGGCCCAGAATAGTTGGTTGTCGGCATCGAGGCCGGAGAAGACGCTGCCTGGGCCTTCAGCGGCCCGCCACAATTCATGGCCAGCGCCAGTCTGAGCGTCGGCGAGACGGATGGACCAGGGCTCGCCACTGCGAACGGGACCGAAGCTGAAGGCGCGGGTGGAAGCGGGAATTCGAATGAAAGCGATCTGGTGGCTATCGGGAGACCAGACCGGGTTGGTATCGCGATCCACCGAGGGATCGAGATAGCAAAGCGACTTGGAACGAAAATCGTAGACGCCGATGAGAGCATGGTCGGTGCGGCCAATGACGTACGCTATGCGTGTGCCATCCGGTGACCAGCGGAGTTCGCTCGCGGCGCCTTTGGTGTGAATCAACTGACCGGGTTTGTCTCCGTCCTTCAGGCCGATCGACCAGAGTTCGTTCTTGCGCAGGAAGACTAGGCGGTCGCCTGAAGGCGAGACCGCGGGCTGATTGCCTTCGGTAATCTTTTTCGCAGTACCGCCGGCGATGGGCATGATCCAGATGGCTTGTTCCACTCCTTCAACCAGTCCCGCCGGGTTCGGGTTGTCGCGGCCCATTTCGAAGTCGCCGCCACGCACGAAGATCAAGAATGCGCCATCCGGAGTCCAAGCTAGTTGGGCGATCTCCTGGCCATCGTCGGCGGTGTAGGCAGTAAGGCGGCGGCCCTGGTAGTCAGGGGCTGTGGCGGCCCAAACGTTGCGCGCTCCCTTTTCGTTGAGGACCCAAGCGACCGCTCCTTTAGGAGAAGCGGTAAGGGAGGTTGGAAACGGAGCACTCAGCACCTGATCGAGCGTGAAGGTTTTGGTCGCGCCCCAAGTGCTGACCGTGAGGCAGAGGGCGAAAGAGGCAAGTCGAAAGCGCATACATAAAGTTATACACTTTATCCCATGCTGAGCTATTCGAAAGGTCCGGAGACGCCGCTT
>DATFZA010000737.1:0-9081 GCA_035314765.1 Bryobacteraceae bacterium | reverse complement strand
GGAGCACTCACTTATGATAAAGCTCCACGAACTGCCGCAGATCCGCTTCATTCAGATCGGACACCGCCCAATAGGTCATACCGGCCTGCGTCCACTGGATCATGTGATAGCCATTGCGCGTGAATTGCCTCTCTCCTTCTGAGCCTGACGATGGCCAGGTAAATAAGTTGATGATGTGCTTGCGCCGCTCAAAAACCAGCGCTGCCACCGGGTGTCCATCCAAATACTCCAGCCGGCCGCCAGTCAGAGGGAATCCGTCGGCGGCGGGGTCCTTCACATTGGGAGAAAAGTCCAGCTTGCCGTTGAACCAGGGCTTGACGGTGTGCTGATCGGAAGACGGCACGTCCAGAAGATGCGTTCCGGCCAGCGAGCGCACATGGCTGGACACGATGTTCGCAGCGAGCAACTCCTCCGGCGAAACGCGAGAGCGCAGCAAAGCAATATTCCAAATAACGGAGGCGAACAGCAAGAGAGACGCGGCAATCGCCAGCCAGCGGTAAGGAACCGGCATGGGCGCCCGCGCGGGCGCTCGCACTTGTGCCTCAATACGCCGCCTCAATCCAGGCGGTGCGTGATAATAAGGAGCTTCCGCGCGCACCATATTTCGCAGACTGGTCATCTCTTCCATAAATTTCCGGCAGTCTGGGCAGTTCGCGAGGTGACCGGTAACATCGGCTTGCTCCTGCGTTGGATCCAGTTCGATCAACTCTCGCGCGGAATCACAAGTCATCGCAGCGTCCCTCCCAAACAGGATTGCAGCCGTTTGCGCGCGCGGGAAAGCCGGGACATTACCGTTCCGATGGGGACGCCCGATACGTCTGCGATTTCCTTATAAGACATATCTTCCAACTCCCTTAGCACGAACGCCTCGCGGTACTCCACGGGCAGAGCTTCCAGACAATCCTTCACCGAACCGAGCGCCGCTTTCCGCAAAAGAGCTGTTTCCGGCGTCGTCGACGGGACTTCGGCGGCATGCGCTTGTTCGTCGAATTCGACCATCTCCTTGCGTCCGCGCTGGCGGAGCCACGTAAGACACGTATTGCGGACCACTGCCAACAGCCACGCCCGTCCGTCACCTCCACGGAAGCCGTCGAAGAAACGGAAGGCCCGCAGATACGCCTCCTGCACCACGTCTTCGGCGTCCTGGTCGTTCCTGGTCAACCAACGGGCCAGATTGTAGGCTGCATCCAAGTGAGGCATGACCGTCTGCTCAAACGAGAAACGCTGTTCGACGGGATGCATCTGTACGAGAGCCGTTGCCATTCTTGCACAACCTTGAACAACCTTGTCACAAACAAGGGAAGACTGCCCTGGCGGCCGATTTATTCCCGCCGGCGTTCCTTTTTTGCCCAGTCGTAGATCCGGCGTATGTCGGCGTCGGAGAGCCTGGCTTCGGGATGAAGTGCCTGATAGCGCGCCGGCGGCATTTGTTTGCTGCGCACTTCGGCGGCGATTTTTGCTAGCAATTCCCGCCGTTGTTCGTCCGAATACTCGTTCCAGCGCGAGAAGTTCATGTGCTGGCGGGCCTCGGAAACATCGCGTTCCACCAGCCAGGAAACGGGCGGGACGTAGCTGTACCAAGGCCAAGCGGTCCTCTCGGAATGACAATTTTGGCACGCCTTGGAGAACAGTTCTTCGGGGACTGGCAGCGGCTGGCTCGAACGTTGCTCCTTCACTGTGCCGAATGGATGCAGGAAGAGTACCGGCGTACCTAGAAGACTTGCGAAAAAGAATATTTTTCTCATCTGCCTTTCAAGACAGCGTGGAATAAAAATTATTCCCAGCGTGTGGAAGGCGATGCGGACGGGGACACAGCGGGCTGGAGTTCGAACTCCTTCGCCCAAAATCGTCGTAGCTGTGTCCCCTGAGCGCCTGGCATGATGGGCCGATTGTTAATCGCACAGGCTAAAGCCTGTGCCACGAGATGCTGCTGACTGCTTGAATCAAGTAGCACCTCCGTCTAGCCCCGAAGGTCAGTGAGGGGACCCGGCCCCGATCCCCTCAATAGTGTAAAAAACTCCCCGGGGCCGATTAATAATCGGCCGCAGGCTACTAGCCTGCCCCACAATAAATTTTATTTCCGCCGGGAATAACAAGGCGCCTGCCGCAGTCAACACCGGCGGAGGCAAGATGAAGCACCTTATTAACGACGACAACATAGACCGGCGAGGATTTCTGCGCTGCATGGCCTGGGCCGGAACAGGCATGGTTTGGAGCATCGCCGGCGGCATTCCCACAGCAAAGCTACTGGGCCAGACAACCTTGGTTCAGACAGGCGAGGGCAAGGGCGGATTCCGCTTCGTCCAGATCAGCGACAGCCACATCGGCTTTAACAAGCCCGCCAACACCGACGTCAACGGCACGCTGCAGGCGGCGATCGACAAGATCAACGGCCTGCCCCAGGCGCCGGACTTTCTCATCCATACCGGCGACCTGACGCACCTGGCCAAGCCCGCCGAATTCGATACCCTTTCCGAGCTTTCAAAGGGTCTGAACACCAAACAGGTGTTTTATGTTCCCGGGGAGCACGATGTCGCATCCGACGACGGCAAAGAGTATCTCAGCCGCTTCGGCCAAGGAACCAAGGGCCGGGGTTGGTATAGCTTCGACCATCACGGCGTCCATTTCATCGGGCTGGTGAACGCGGCGGCACTCGAAGGATTGGGCGTTCTCGGACCAGAGCAATTGGCATGGCTGAAAGACGACGTCGCCAAGCGCTCCGCGAGCACGCCGATCGTAGTGTTCTCGCACGTGCCTCTGTGGACCGTGTATCGGGACTGGGGCTGGGGCACCCAGGACAGCGAGCAGGCGCTCGGATTGCTGAAGCGTTTTGGATCGGTGACTGTGCTTAACGGCCACATTCACCAGACCATGCAGAAGGTAGAGGGCCAGGTAACGTTTCACACGGCCATGTCGACCGCTTTTCCACAACCGGCGCCCGGCAGCGCTCCCTCGCCCGGGCCGCTGAAAGTGCCTGCGGACCGGCTGCGCAGCGCCTTGGGAATTACGGAGGTCGAGTTGATCGCGCACCCGCATCATTTGGCGATTGTCGATTCGGCGCTGGCATGAAATTCGCATTCTGTTTGCTATTGACGCTGTGCGCTTACGCGGGCGACGGCAAGGACCTGTTTGAGCGGCGCTGCGCCGGCTGTCATGCGCTCGATAAAGACAAAGAAGGGCCGCGGCTGCGAGGGGTCTACGGCCGGGCTTCTGGCTCGGTCCCGTCGTTCCTCTATTCCGACGGGTTGAAGAAAGCCGGCATCCTGTGGGACGACCAGAGTCTCGAACGCTGGCTAACCAATCCGGAGGCGGTGGTTTCCGATACCGATATGGGCTTTCATGTCAAAGACGCGGAAGAGCGCAAGGCGATTATCGAGTATCTGAAATCGCTGGGCCCGCAGCCCGCTAGCATCAGGCCGCTAACCCCGGATGCCTGGCTTGGTACCAGCCGGCCAGCAGGCCAAGCAAAGCGCCTGCCATAGCCACGCCGAAATGCGACAGCAGAATATGCCAGGCATCCAGGTTCGAACACCGGATCTCCAGCGTCGTGGCGCCAACTAATCCCGCCAGCAGTCCCGCGGAGGCGCCCGCGGCAGGCGGCGAAAGGATGGCGCCCCGGCGCAGAACCAGCCAGAAAAGCGCCGCGGCGACCAATCCGGCCGGGGCGCCTACGCGGAAACAGTACCACCATTCCGCCCAAAAATTCGGCTCCCGCTGAAAGGAAAACAAGGCCGCGACCGCTATAGCCAACACTGGTATTACAACCATCGCTAGGATTTTGGGCTCTATTCGATGCCTGCTTCCCGGCGCCATTTGCCGCGCCAGTGAATCAGCCAGCAGAAAGGCGGCTGCGGCTAAGAGGGCAAAAATTACGCCAGCTTGAACCGGGTTCATCGCCGCCACACCGAGCGCGCCCGGATAAAGCCCTGACGCTCCCACGGAAACCGCTGAAGCTCCCACGGCACAAACAACGATACCCGCCAACGCTCCCATCAGCCGCGTGAGATGGATCGGCTTGACTGGGCGCAAATCACCCGCGATGCGCCGCTCGATGTCACGCAAGATTGCGGCAGAGGGTGCTTCTGCGGGAGCGGATGCGTTCACCGCGCGCAAAAGCTTCTGGCAACGCGGGCAACCGCTCGCATGCTCATCGGCTTGAGGCGGCAAGGGTATCTCCGATTTGATGAGTGCTTGATCCACGTCACTGCAATCCAATTAAGGACCCTCCTCCAGCAATTCCCTCAGGCGCGCATATGCGCGATGCGCCTTCTGCTTCACCGCGCCCACGGTCGACGATGTGGCGCGCGCCACTTCTTCCAGGCTCAACCCTCCCACCTTCAGCAAAGTAACTACTTCTCTTTGCGACTCAGGCAAACCTGCCATCAACGTTTCGAACGCAGGTAGGGAACTCGTCTCAACTTGCGCTGGCTGCTCCGGCAGGACGTCCACGCCAGTCTCGTGCTGGCTGATCCGCCGGGTTCGACGGTAACTATCCACGCGCACCCGCCGCGCTATCGCATACACCCACGGGAGAACCGGCTGACCGGGCCGGTAGGTGTGCCGGACGCGATGGATCCGCAGCCAGGTTTCCTGCAAGAGGTCGTCCGCAAGCTCCCGGCTCGCCAACTGACTCCTGAAAAATCGCAGCAACTGCGGGCTCAACGTGAGAACCAGGACGGATGGCGCCTCGGGATCCGCCCGCTGATAGCGCTCCATCCAACGATCCAAGTCTTCGCCAGCCAACCGGATAACCTACTTGTCCAAGATTAGCCCGGCAACCTACGGGCTCCCTACTGGATGTCGCAGCCCAGTCCGATTGTTCCCGCTCTCAGCGCAAAATTCTAAGCGGCCACCCCCGAAGGTCCGGTAATAGCCTGCCCGGCCACCTTTGCAGTCTTCCGGGATACCCGGGATGCCAGAAAAGCATCCACCGACAATAGTCCCGGCCCAAACACCAGCACGATCAGAGACGCGACCAGGAAATTGAACGGTGCGGCGCCCATGAATTTGTCGGGACTGGAAAGGACGGAGAGTAGCGCCTCACGGTCCGCCGTAATATACGCAACTAGCATGTTAACCACTAGCGGCAGGGCAATCAGCCGCGAGCCTAGGCCGAGAATGAGCAGCAGCCCTCCCCCAAACTCCAACGACGAGACAAAGTACGCATTCAGCGCCGGCGCTGGTATTCCCAGCGTGGTGAAAAATTGAACCACCTTGTCGATGTCGTTCAGCTTGCCCCAGCCGGTCTGCATGAACTGCCAGCCCCAGTAGAGCCGCACAGCCAGTAAAAAGGGAGATTGGAGGCTTGTTGCGATACGTATCAACAAGCGGTAATATCTTTCGAACAACATGGTCATCCAGATACCTTCTTTCTATTTGGTCGATTCGGCGGGGATTGCCTGGCCGGGCACAACCACCCCAACTGGCTCCACGCCGCGAACCACTGTTCCAGCAGCGACGTCTGTTCGGCGCTGCTGGTTTTAAATGCGTTACGAATCGCCCACCCAATGGGTTTTCCTGCTCCCAGGGCGGTAAGCAGACGGTACTCTTCGGCAGCCAGTCTGCGATAGTAAACAATGTAATTCAAGCGATGAACAGCCAGAAAGATCGGCTGCGGTTTCAGGCGGTTCGTTCGCTTCGTCAAACTCCGGCGTTTCGGCTTGAGAACCGCGTTGCTGGCCGCTTCACGGTCCTCAGGTCCCTGATTGACGTGAATCCGCAAGTCGTCCACCGGATACTGTAGCGCCAGCAATCGAAGATAGGGCTGGAGCCGGGCGCGAAAGTTTGCTCCGAGATCCACCAAATCTTCCGGCCCCAACCCCTTTTCGGCGGCGCTGTCGAACGCTTCTGTGTGCGCCCACTCCAATCGAACCATGTCTAATGCCAGTTCGTGATTTTTCCCGGAGAATTTTGGACGGCGCCGCAACCATCCCTCGAGACGCGCACCGAGGTCGCGCAAGGTGAACGATCGCGAAGGGCAATCGGCAAGATAGGCCCGAGACAATTCGTGAAATGCCTTTTGTCCTAGCATAGCGCGCAAACCCGGAAAATCGTCATACAACGAATCCAACACGCGAAACCAATAGCTACGGGAGTAAATCTCAAGTCGTTCTTTCGAGGTTAGTCGATTGTTCGCCTTGATAAAGCCGGCGGCGGTCCTTGGGCCGATTTGATCGGTCTTGGTGAGCGGCTGCATAATAGAATGCGCCATCTGCCTTTGAACTTCGAGCAGCGTCATGAGGCCACCGCCAGGGGAGCTTCGAGGTATTTTTCAGCCTTGCGCGCTTCGGCATGCACTTCGTCGAAGGAGGGAATTCGATCGTCCCACTCGAGCAGTGTTGCCGTTGGACCGATGCGGCGAATAGCGTGTTCATACAATTTCCAGACCGGATCGATCACCGGATGATCGTGTGTGTCGAGAATGTACTTGGTGAACTTGGAGTGTCCGGCGATGTGGATTTGCGCCACCCGCTCGACCGGGACACTGTTGAGATATTGGTAGGGATTGAACTCGTGATTTTTGGACGAAACATAGATGTTATTCACGTCCAGCAGGATTCCGCAGTCGGCGCGCTCCACCACTTCGTTCAGAAACTCCCATTCGGTCATTTGCGAAACGTGAAATTCCGCGTAGCTGCTGACGTTTTCCACCGCAATCGGTATTTCCAAAAAGTCACGCGCCTCGCGGACGTGACGGGCAGTTACTTTGGCCGCTTCAAACGTGTATGGCATGGGAAGCAGATCGTGGCTGTACGTGCCATCCACGCTGCCCCAGCACAAGTGATCCGTCAACCAAGGTGTCTTGGTGCGCTTGACCAGTGTCTTCAGCCGCTTTAAATGTTCCTTATTTAATCGCTGCGCCGAGCCGAAATACAAGGACACGCCGTGTTGGACTACCCGGTAGCGCTCGAGGATGCGATCGAGCGTCGCCAACGGCCGCCCACCATCCACCATGTAGTTTTCTGAAATAATTTCAAACCAGTCCACCGCCGGGGCGTTCTCGAAGATGTGTTGGTAGTGGGGAATGCGGAGACCGATTCCGATCCCGTAGTCCGTGAAGCCGTTAAATCGATTAGCAGGCATTTCTTGTCGGAGGGGACCAACTGTTCGCACACCTGGCCCCCGAGCCGGTCTTCGTTATTCTATTGTTTTTTGGAGCCGTCTGTCGCGCAGCCGCCCTTGCCCTTGCAAGAGTTCTTTCCCTTGCAACTGTTGTCGCTCGCCTTGCAACCGCCCTTGCCCTTGCAGGAATTCTGACCCTGGCAGGCATGCTTTTCCTTATCGGCATTCAGCGCGGTGGAAAGCTGTCCGGCCTGGGAAGACATCGCCGGGCTAGAACTGCCCGGGGAGGGAGCAGCGCTCAAACGGGCCACGGTGCCGCCCATTAACCCTGTGAAAGCTGCGGTGAGCACCAGGGAATTCTTTCGGATCTTCATCTATGTTCTCCTTTTACGAACTTTCTTAGCTTGCCCGTGCCGTTTGCGTTCTTGGATCGCGTTTTGCACGAACATCGTACTTTCAATTTGTAGTTCGTGAGCAGGCCAGGGGAAGTTACGTGAGTCTGAACGGTTTGTCTTAAAATTCGCTCAGAATTTTTGTGCCGCCGCCGCCAGAATGTGTCCGGACCGGGCGTCTTGGATAAAAGCAACCAAGCGGGATCCGCTGGCTGGTGTCCCCGCCGGTAGCTTGAGCGATATTTGTTTCATGGAAGCGGCGCCAGTATCGACCACACCGACTTCGCTAAGCACCCTGGTCACGGCGACGTGCGCCAGCGTGTGTCCGGCGTTCTCGCCTCGCGCTACCTGTGACTCGGCACGGTTGTCGGCGATGGCGACATACAGCACGCCTTGCGCGCGCCCTCCAGCAGGCACGTCGATGCGTGCAGTCACCTGGTTCCCGTCCCGCTCAACATTGGAGATCTGGATGGGAATCTTCTGCTCTTGCATCGCCTTCTGTATGGCCGTCCCTGCCGCGCTCCCATCGCTGCCGACAAATCCGAATCTCCCATCCACGACCATTTGTGGCGTGTATACGCCGCCGTCGCCCTTCAGCCGCTCGGCGTAATCCTGCTGCCGGGCGGTGTACTTGGAAGACGAGAAAGGATCCTTCCAGCCGAGCCGGTCCCAGTAGTCGACGTGTTCACTCAATACGATCAGTTCTGCGCCGGCTACGGGTTGCTTTTGATCCAGAGCTTCCAGCAACCGGTCGGCGGGCGGGCAGCTCGAACAGCCTTCGGACGTGAACAGCTCGACCAGCACCGGAACGCGGGCGGTGTTATGTTCGGCGGCCATGGCAAACAGGGCGACCGCAATCGCGAGAGAACTCAGTTTGATTAACATTCTTCAATTCTTACTGATCTATTCGGCGCTGGGGGTTCAAAAGTTACGGTGCCTCTGAAAAGAAATCCGCGGCGGGGCGCTTGGCCCAACTGGCTGCCAGGAAAACGCCGCCTTTGGAGCGATCGGGAGTGTCGATATCAAACTTGCGGTCTCTATGTCAGAACTATCGACCGATTGCCCTGCGTTCCGCGACCCTCTCCTGCGCGTTCCGGCGCAACAACCGAACCGTTGCACGTCCCAGCCCGCTGAGTGCTACCACCGATTCCGACTCGAAGCGAAAATGGTCGCTCCAGGCGTCTTGGCGAGGATTGAAGAGTCTTACGGGCTCACCCGATCGCGGATCGATCGAGGCCACGTCAGAACCCTTGTGACGATTGCAGAGGACGCACTCATACGCCAAATTATCGAGCGCCCAAGAACCCCCGTGTTTGCGGCTTACGATGTGATCGACTTGGTGAGTAAAGCCGGCGTCGTCTTCATGAATACGACAGTACTCACACCGACGCCCAGCCCGCTGAGCCACTTCGGCACGGAGCTTTGCGGGAACGTCACTGCTGCCCACGCGCGAGGAGTTGCCGGGCTTTGCCCTTTGCCATTCTTAGAATGTGCTCCAGCTCCATGAAATGGTCCAGCTCCGACCTTTCGTCCAGTGAAAGACCGGTTTCTTTCTCTCGCTCGATCAATTCTGCGACGCGCCGTTGCGCCTCGGGGGATGGGTGGAAGCGAACGACTCCTTCAGAGG
>DATFZA010000736.1:0-6014 GCA_035314765.1 Bryobacteraceae bacterium | reverse complement strand
CCGGCCGTCTGCGTATGAAAACGCAGCATCCAGGAACGCTCGTTCTTGGCGCTAAACCGATCCCGCATGATCCGGGCCCATAGCCGGCGCGCGGCGCGGTATTTGGCGATCTCTTCCAGAAAATTATTATGCGCATTGAAGAAGAAAGACAGGCGCGGCGCGAAGCTATCCACCGCCAGCCCGGCATCGATCGCCGCTTCCACATACGCGATGGCGTTACCCAGCGTAAAGGCCACCTCCTGAATCGCAGTCGATCCCGCTTCCCGGATGTGATAGCCGCTGATCGAAATGGTGTTCCACTCCGGCAGTTCCCGTCCAGCCCAGGCGAAGAGGTCGGTGATAATGCGCATCGCCGGGCGCGGCGGGTAAATATAGGTGCCGCGGGCGATATATTCCTTTAAAATGTCGTTCTGAATCGTCCCCGACAGCTTGCTCAGATCCGCGCCTTGCTCCCGCGCCACCAGCACGTATAGACTCAGCAGAATCGCGGCGGTGGAATTGATGGTCATCGAAGTCGTGATCTTGCCCAGTTCGATGCCGGCAAAGAGCCTCCGCATGTCCTCCAGGGAACAGATGGCCACGCCGACGCGCCCGACCTCACCGGCTGCGAGTGTATGATCCGAATCCATTCCCATCTGAGTGGGCAGATCGAACGCGACGGAGAGACCGGTGATCCCCTGTGAAAGCAAGTACCGGTAGCGCTGGTTGCTCTCTTCCGCGCTGCCAAAGCCGGCGTACTGGCGCATGGTCCAGAGCCGGCTACGGTACATATCGCGGTAAATACCGCGGGTGTATGGGAACTGGCCGGGTCCGGTGTCTTGTTTCATCGCGAAAGTTTACGGGCGCGCCAAAAAGAGGAGATTCCGAACACCGTCATGATCGTGATCCAGGTGCACGACAGGACCAGGTACGGGATGTTTCCCGTTCGATAGAACCGCACCGTGCTGGAGACCGGGATAATGGCAAAAACCAGAAAAAAGAAGCCAATGATCTGGTTCCAAAGGATGTGCAGCGGCCGTACCACTCCCGGTACCACATGGCCGGCGAATTTCTTCGCCAAAGAAACCTGATTCTGAAAAGTGACTTTCTTCGCCATGCCGCGCACTACCAGTGTAACGGCACTGGAGCGTCGTCCCCAAATGGCCGATAAGGTGACTTCAGCCCCAAACGTGAGTGAGGGGATGAGCGCAGTCCCGTCGCTCACGCTCTCGAGCCAGGCTGAAGGCGTGTCGAGGGACCTGGTAGGTGTGGGAAAATAGGTTGAAACTCTGCTTGATTCGATAACATCCAGGAGAGTAGAGTAGTAGGCGGATCCGTCCCATATTGGGAAAGGGGATTGGTGTGGAAGACAGATTGAAAGAGTTGATGCAGGAACTCGGCAACGCGATCAACGAATCGCTGTCAGATTCCGACCGCATCGCCGGTGCCATCGGCGAAATCAAGCGTGCCGGCTATGACGTCTTCCTCGTCCTGGAAGCCACCATCGGATTCAACAAACGCGAGGATTCCGGCGACGACGATGCCGAGGAGGTTGAGAACGAGCCAGCCAAACAGCCGCGTTTTCAATCCACCGGTAAGATCAAGCTGACTTCTCAAGACCAAAAGTTTCTCAAGGCTTTAAAAATCGCCATCGACGAAGAAAAAACCTAGACGTCCAGCAATTCCCGATACACTCGCCAGGTTTCTTCAACCGCCTTTTCCCAGCTGAATTCCGCCGCCCGCTGCATTCCCTTCCTCGACAACTCCGCCCGCATAGACTCGCCCTCGATCAACCTTTGTAAACCATCCGCAACCGAGGCCGTCTCCAGTGGATCGACCAGCAGGGCCGCGTCTCCCGCCACTTCCGGTAGTGCTGAGCGGTTGGATGTGAGTACCGGAACTCCCCGCGCCATCGCATCCAGAACGGGCATGCCGAATCCTTCGTCGAGCGAGGGAAACGCGAACACCGACGCCCGGGAATACAGGCTTTCCAGTTCCCCGTCGGAGACATAGCCGGTCAAGCGAATCCGCTGGTCGCGTTGCGCCCGCTGCAAGATTTCCTCCGCCCCAAAGCCCGACGATCCGGCCAGGACCAGAGTCCAGTCCGCCGGCGCGGCTCGCTCAAATGCTTCGATTAGTCTCGAAACATTCTTGCGCCGCTGAATGGCGCCCGTAAACAGTATCATTTTCTCGCGCTGCATCATTTTCTCGCGCTGTCCCGGCGACAACTGAGGAGGCGGGCGGACACCGTGGTGCACCACGCGGATCCGGCCGGGTTCCACCTTGAGCAGCTCGCTGACTTGCCCCGCCGTGAATGCCGACACCGCGATGATCAGATCGGAGCGCTCCGCGGCTAATCGCGCTTGTTCGGCGAACCGGGTCCGGAACTCGGTCGTGGAATAGTCGCTGGTCAGCACAAACAGGTCGTGAAATGTCGAGACCGTGCGGCGGTACCGCGCCGAATCCACCCGCTGGTTGAGCCCATGAAAGAGATCGCAGGAGGGCTGCCAGCTAGCTGTCAGCAACCCGCGCTGGACGTTGCGGGGGAGAGCCTCGCGAAACGAACGAAAATAGCGGTGTAGCCGGTATCCAAAGGCAAATCGGGTCTCCGGATGCGCGCGCGCCAGCCCAAACAGCAACTGACGCGAATAGACCCCGACACCAGTCAACTGACGGCCGGCACTATACGTTGCGTCGAGCGCGATGCTCAATTCGACAGGATACCGGATCCTCCAGCAATTCCTCCATGCTCGACCACCTGCCCGGGTCCGCCCCAATGACGACGAAGGCGGTTTCGCCCGCATCGGGAAAGGCCGAATGCAAATCGTGGCGGAGACGTTCCGCGATTTCCGCTGCCTCCGCTTCCATCAGACCGACCGACAACAAGCCTAACGAAGAAGGCTGGAGACGCCCAATCAGTGTGTCTTCCGGAAAAATGACGCGCGACACCTCCGTGGCTCGAATCAGCAAGAGATCGCGGATATCCGGATTATTGTCAGCCGCTCCGCCATTATTGGTGGCGCTGCCCGCCGCCCCCAACTGGATTGTCAGGAACGACGCCGCGGTTCCCATTTTGCGAGCCAGCTTCAAATAGTGGGCGCCCAATTGCATAAAGCCAAACCGGTTCTGGACACCTGTGAGTGGATCGATGAACACTCGCGACTCGAGGCTGGCCAGCCGCCGGGTTCTCTCGATGCCATGCCGGATTGCCCGCGCCAGGGGAAGGCACTCGATTTCAGACTTGACGATGACGTCCTGTGCGCCTTCGCGGATCAGCCGGACCGCCAGAACGGGATCGTCCTCGTCGCACAGCACCACCAGGGTCGCGTCTCCGGCGCCCGCCTGCACTCTCAGAAAAGTATCCACCAGGTTGGAGCTGTCGGGAAGCGTAAGATTCAGCAAGATCGAGTCGAACCGGGCCAGTTGGAGGCACTCCAGCGCGTCTTGTAGGTGATCCACGTGGGTCAGCATGCAGTCTGACCACCGGCCCCACAGGCAGTTGTCCTCGATCTCACAGAGCGCCTCGCGGATCAGGTGCTCGTCCTCCAGATTGTCCTCCACCAGCAGCAGATTGAGCGTCTTAGGGTGTGCCACGGCAAGTTAGTGGGGACCCGGCGCGAAAGTTCTCATCGCGCCCGCGCCGTTCCGAAAGCCACCAAACTCTTAGTACTCTATGATTTCGAGTCATTGGGCCTTTTCAGGCCTCTCTTACCCAGTGGTGCATTTGTACTACTGCCAGTACACCCCAAAGGGGAGGGGTGCATACCACATAAGAGTCTGTTCTCGGGCAGGATGCGGTCTTTCCCTACACTAAAGTCCCTAGTAGAGTTTATCTGTTGGGTTTGCACTAACGTCCTAGGAACTATCGAAGGTTGAGGAGATCTCTGATGGTGGCTTTGAGGGAAGAACGGACGAATATATTGGTGGGCCAGTCGCCGCGTATTCGGCAGGTTTTGCGGCTGATCGAGAAGCTGGGGCATTGCCGTTGGCCGGTCTTGCTGCTGGGCGAGACGGGAACGGGGAAAGAAGTCGTCGCCCGGTCCATGCATGCTGTCAGCCCCGTTGGCCCCTTCGTGACCATAGATTGTTCTTCCATGGTCGGTCCTCTGATGGAAAGCGAACTCTTTGGACACGTAAAAGGGGCGTTCACCGGCGCAGTAAGCCAGAAGACCGGGCTGATTGAGTTGGCGAACGGTGGGACCGCCTTCTTCGACGAAATTGGTGAGCTGCCGCTCGATCTGCAAGCCAAACTCCTGCGGGTATTGCAGGAAAAGGAATTCCGGCCGGTGGGTTCGCTGTTGCAGCGGCGGTCGGATTTCCGGGTGATCGCCGCCACCAATCGGGACTTGGCGAAAGAAGTAGAAAAGGGCGCCTTCCGCCGCGACCTTTTCTACCGTTTGAACGTGGTGAATCTTCGCCTGGCGCCGTTGCGTGACCGCAAGGAAGATATTCCCGCCTTGATCGCCCATTTTCTGGCCAAATATGGGAATCACCACACGCTGACCCAGGAAGCGCTGGACGCCATGCTCTCCTACGATTGGCCCGGCAACGTGCGGGAGCTGGAGAATTGCATCCAGCATATGGTCGCCATCAACTCCGGCCCGCTGCTCCATTCGCTCGAGCTGCCCTCGGCCATCCAGCACCATCTGGCGGCGCAACGCTCGCAAGCCATGGCGGCGACGGCCATGGTGCACGATCCCGGGCCGGTGCTGCCAAAGCCTCTAGGGACCGCCTACTCGCATACCCATTCGCATTCGCTTTCCAATGGCACGGTAGTTCCGCTCAGCGAGATCGAGCGGCGCGCCATTATTGGCGCGCTCGAGTACACCAAAGGAGACCGGGCCGTAGCCGCGCATCTGCTCGGCATCGGGCGGACCACGCTGTACCGCAAGCTAAAGGAATATCAGTTGGCGGTGTAAGTATGACCGATGAATCGGTCCTTGCTTCTGCTGCCGATAAGAGACCCGCGGCTCGACCGTCAATCGTGATGGCTGTGCTAGCCGGATGGATGTTGGCACTCGGATTATTATTCACCGGCGCCTCACTCGGATGGTGGCAACTGCCCGAACACCAAGAACCGTCTCCAGGTTATTTCGCCAAGATGTTCTGGCTCTGCTTATCAGCCGGCCTGTTGGTACGTTTCCTCTGGGGCAATATCGATCGTCTGTTCACAGTTCCCAATTTAATGACTCCTTTTGGACTGGCAAGTGCGGCGCTCCTCGACTTGTGCCGTCCTAGCGCAGTATTCCTGCTTCACCTTTGGCTCAGTGCGAACTCCGGATTTTTCTTTGGCGCCGCATTCGCGTTGCTGATACCAGCTAAACGCCGGCGAGTGTCGTTCCTCCGTGGCCTCGCATCTGCCCGGGATCGGGTGGACCACGCCATACCGCAAGTTAAAGGAATATCAGTTGCCGGCGTAGGCGTGTGCCGGACCGCCATCCCGCGGTCCGGGCGAACAGGGTAAGATTTCTTGTTTCAAACATCGAGAGAACAAAATGTTTGCATGCGGTAACGAAGGGCTGTATAATCGAGAATCGGGAGGGGCGCTTGTCCCTGCGCCGCCGCTAACAGATTTGAGCGGCATTTGTGTAGCGGGAGCTTCTGTCCTGCCCGCGGCCCGAAGCGGCATTGGAGCTGCTGCTCACCACTCCATAAGGCAGATGAACATCTATGCTTTATTGAAAAGCCGGGCAGAACAGGCGCCGCTCTCTACTGCGCTCCTCGGAATTTCCCGCGCGCCATTAAGCTACTCCGCATTGCTCCTTCAAGTCGAGGATACAGCGAAGGAATTACGGCGCCGCGGCATTAATCGAGGGGATCGTGTCGCGCTCATAATGCCGAATGGGCCGGAAAGCGCCGTGGCCTGTTTCTCCATTGCGGCGGCAGCGGCGTGCGCTCCGCTGAATCCCGCTTACACAGTTGCGGAATTCGAGTTTTATTTTTCCGACCTGAAACCCAAAGCTGTGGTACTGCCCCCGGATTTTGCCCATCCCGCCATAACCGCCGCGCGGAATCTGGGCGTGCCAGTGATTCAT
>DATFZA010000735.1:0-5685 GCA_035314765.1 Bryobacteraceae bacterium | reverse complement strand
CAGGTGACGTGAAAAACCGGATAGTCGTCTTCGAGCGAATAGTAGCCGGTATGATCGCCAAACGGACCCTCGCGCCGTTGCTCACCCAACTCCACGTAGCCTTCCAGTACAATTTCGGCGTTGGCCGGAACTTCAATATCGTTGGTCTCGCTCTTCACCATCTCGACCGGCTTGCCGCGCAGGAAGCCGGCGATCATCATTTCATCGAGGTCCGGCGGCAGCGGCAAAATCGCCGAATACATGGTGGCCGGATCGGAACCGATGGCCACCGAGACATCCATGCGCGCCTGCTTGCCCTCTTTCTTGAGACGCCGGTAGTGCTCCGCGCCTTGCTTGTGCGTCTGCCAGTGCATGCCGGTGGTTCGTTCGTCGTATATCTGCATGCGATACATGCCGCAGTTGCGCTTGCCGGTGTCCGGATTCTTCGAGAACACCATGGGCAGCGTAATGAACGGACCGCCGTCGGCGGGCCAACAATGCAGCACGGGCAGCTCTTCCAGCGAAAAATTATCGGTGTGAACCACTTCCTTGCAGTCGCCATCCTTGACGATCTTGGGGAAAAATGCACCGACCTCCGCCAGCTTCGGCAGCATCTTGATCTTCCCAATCAGGCCCTCGGGCATGCGCATTTGCAGGTATTCCGAGATGCGCGCCGCGACTTCTTCCACCGAATTCACCTCCAAGGCCAGCTCCATGCGGCGCATGCTGGCGAAGGCGTTGATCAAGACTGGAATGTCGCTCTCCTTGGGCTTTTCAAACAGCAGCGCGGGCCCGCCGCCCTTTACACTGCGATCGGCGAACTCGGTGATCTCGAGATGCGGATCTACCTCAAAGCCAATCCGTTTCAGCTCATAGTTCTTGTCAAGCGCCCGGATGAAATCGCGCAGATCGCTGTAGGCCATGGAACTTTGATTGTAGACTGAGTACTGTTTTCATGAACAACAGAACTGCATTGATCACCGGCGCCAGCCGCGGAATTGGCCGCGCCTGCGCTCTCGCGTTATCCGAAGCCGGGGCGCGTGTGGCACTCGCGGCGCGCAATTTGGAACAGTTGGAATCGCTGGCCGGCGAGATTCGCGCGGCCGGACGGGAGGCGTTCCCGGTAGCGATGGATTTGACCAGCGCCGAGTCCATCAAAGAAGCCATCGGCCGCGTGGCTAAAGAATTCGGCCCGATTCTCATCCTGGTGAACAACGGCGGCATCACCAAGGACAATCTTGCGCTGCGCATGAAGAAAGAAGATTGGGACGTGGTGCTGGCCACGAACCTAACCGGGGCTTTTCTGGCCATTCAGCAGGTGCTGCAAGGAATGATGCGCGAGCGCTGGGGGCGCATCATCAATATTTCGTCGGTCGTGGGCGAGACGGGAAATCCGGGCCAAGCCAACTATGTGGCATCGAAAGCGGGCCTGATCGGCTTGACCAAGGCGATAGCGCAGGAGATGGCGAGCCGCAATATCACGGTAAACGCCGTCGCGCCGGGGTTCATCGAGACGGATATGACGCATGGGTTGACGGCGGAGCTGAAAGAGAAGCTGCTGGCTGGCATTCCGCTGAAGCGCATGGGGCGGGCGGTTGATGTCGCCGCGGCGGTGCGTTTTCTGGCGAGCGAAGAGGCCGGGTACATTACGGGGCATGTGCTGGATGTGAATGGGGGCCTCCGCATGTAGTCGGGGCCTGCGGCGGTCTGGTCGTCGGCCCTTGGTGAGGTCACCCCAAAATAAGGATGCGCGCAAGAAATCATCGGAGACTCCGGAAAGCAGCCCGGCTAGCGGAACATGCGACCCCTGGCTGGGCCAAGGTTGCTTCCCGGTATCGCGGACTTTACGAGCTTGTGGACGACAAGAACTGCGACCTGCAGTTCCGCCTGCTCGCGGCTCGCATCCTTCACGATGTAGGCGGGAACACCTCGGCCTTCGTTCCCTTGCTTCGCGAATTGATTGACTCCGGCGACGCAGAACTCGGTAAGCTTCGTCAGGTACTTATATCAATGAACCACGCGCGGGGGCATCTCGCCCGCCCTGAATTCAATTATTTGTCCGCCGTTCTGAAAACCGGTACCCCAGATCAACAGTTTTGCGTTGTTGATCAAATCGCTTTTTTCGACAGCCGGCGAGCACGACGCGCGCTGATCGACGTGCTCAATAATACGGCAGCTCCCGAGCACGTTCGAGGCTGGGCTGCAGAGAGGTTAGGCCGGCACCTATGCGCCCGGACAGTACGGGCCTGCGCGGATGCCGCCCAAGACCCCAGCCCGGAAGTCCGCCTCTGGGCTGTATCGACTTTGGGGACTGCTGCCTCCTGGCACCCCGTATATCGGGACATCGTGATTCCGATACTCGGAAGCAAGACAACTGACCAAGCGTTCGCGGAGGGATGCTGGCGAGTTGGACGCGAAGCTCAGATTCAGCTCGCATCCCTTCGCAAAACACCGGACGATATGGATCGCCTACAAGCCGAGATTCAGAGGATTCTCAAAGACCCCGCGGCTTCGCCTGAGGACAAGCGGTGGGCGGATTTTTATAACTACGACTCCTGATGGCGCTGCCACACCAAGGCTGGAATCGCTTCACCGAAGTCCGCCATGGATTTGATGCGGCGGCTCCAACAGTTACGCTATGAGGTAAAGAATGCCGAAAAGAAAAGCTCTTGAGCAAGAACCCAGTTCGGGCAATGTATTCGCTGACCTCGGCCTGGCTGATGCCGGGGAACACTTGATCAAAGCGGAACTGGTAGTCAGGATCGACCGGATTGTCAGGCAACGAAAGCTGACCCAAGCGGCGGCGGCACGGCTCATGGGCATCGATCAGGCCAAGATCTCAGCGATGTTGGCCGGCCAGTTCCGGGGCTATTCGGTCGAGCGCCTCATGCGCTTCCTCGCGGAGCTTCGCGTCGCGTAGCCAACGCCTCATGAATCAAACAGCCCCGGTCAGCTCTCGCTGCCGGGGCCCATTTGCGAATTCAACTCTTGCGCACGAGACGCGTCAGGCGACGCTTTGCGTCCGGTGACGTCCGAGAATCTCGTTCATCTGGTCTTTCAGATGAAGTTTTAACTTCTTAATGCGATGCTCCTCGATCTCGTCCTCAGGCGTAACGTGTGGCTTGGACTCGATCGCGTCCAATTGGCGGGCATACTGGGTGTGTTGTTCGACCAGACGACGGAATTCTTGGTCCGTCTGCATCAGGTGCGCTTTCAGCTCGTCTTGCGTGTTATCCATCAGGTTTTTCGTTTCTCCTTTGTGGGCTCACGCCGAGTCAGATCCGGTTGAAGAGGCTCGGTGGGCGAATTGGCAACTCGTTTACATCGTGCAGGAGTGCGTCTCCATTTGGGGACACCTCCTGTACGTGACAATATCATGAAAAAATCCTCATGACAATCCCCGTTTCAGGCGGATTGTCATAATACTCGGGCCGGGTACCAACCTGCTCAAAGCCCAGTGTCTGGTACAACTGGCGGGCAGTAGAGTTGGACTCCCGAACCTCAAGAAAATGCGCACCTGGCCAGCGAGCGAGTTCGGCGCGAATCAGCTTCTTGGCTACGCCACGGCGCAGGTAAGCCGGGTGTACGGCCACATTCAAAATCTCGCGTTCTCCTGGTACCAGTTGCCGGGAAACCAGGAAACCGGCGACCACCTCGCCGATCAGCGGATCACTGACTAGTGCAACCGTGCTGTCGAAGCGCGTAAAATCATCGGCGTACCATTGCGGCGACGCGAAGCTCGCTCGCTCGATCTCCAGAACGCTGGTTAGATCGGCCTTTTTCAGGGGACGTAGAGCGACCTCTACCGCCGGCAAGAGGTTGCGAAGCATCCTATTTTGCGCGACGCCTATCTCCTTCCAGTCAAATCGCCGCACGTAGTCGCGACCGGCGGCGGCGATCTTGAGACGAAGCGGCATGTCTTCGAGAAGGCGCGCGATCCCCGCAGCAAAGTCTGCGGCCGTGTCGGCAATCCAGACGTTCTCGCCATGCGTTAGTCCCAGTCCTTGACATCCAGTGGCGGTCGACACGACGGCTCGCTGCATGGCCAGAGCCTCGAGTACCTTGAGATTAGTCCCCGCCGATTCCAGCGTTGGAACGACGACGATATTGGCCTCGTTGTATAACGGACGGACGTCGGCGGTGTAGCCAAGGATTTGCAGCGTCTCGCCGGGAGGTAAATCGTTTTCGCCGGTGAATTCGCGCCAATAGAGCAGCGGTTCCGCTCCGGCTACCACGGTGAGGCTGGCGGCGTTGCTCAACTGAGTGACCTTGGGCCAAACCTCCGCGAAGAAAAAGCGAAATGCGACGACGTTAGGGAAATGGCGGAAGGACCCGATGAACAGCAACCGGTCGTTTCCACGCTGGCCGCCGCTACCGGCAGGCTCGGGTTCCGGCGAGAAGCGGTCGAGATCCACGCCGTTGGGGATAACGTGGGCGTTGGGAGCATTCAGCAGTTTCCGGTCCTGCTCCGACATGACGGCTATCGCCGGATACTTCCTCACCCAGCGCGTCTCGAAGCGCCGCCAGCGCCAATAATCCCACCAGGCGGACAGTGTACGGGTTCGCTCCCAGACCTGCTGGTACAGAGCAAAAGTGACATCGTGCTCTACCAGCACGTGCCCGCAATAGGGCGCCAACGCGGTGAACTCTATTTGGACCGCGCGGATGTTGTATTGACGGCTTATTTCCTTCAGCGATTGGGACAAGGCTTCCGAGCGGAACTCGCAGACCTCCGGCGGCAAGAGCGTGGACCAGCGGGGCTCGCGGTAACGGGGCTTTTTCGCGAGAATCACTTGGGTGCAGAGTTCCAGCACGGGCGCCAGATCCGCTTCAGATTCGCCAGCGCGAAAGGCAAACAGGAAGATATCGAATTCCGTGGCCATTTGCCGCAGCAAATTGAAGATGCGAACGGCGCCGCCGTGCGAGAGCGGATAGGGGAAATAGGGCGTTACCACTGCCACTGCGGGCTTACCCGTCATGGGACGGCCGGCAAACTGCTCGACCCTGGCCGGATATTCAGAGCGATCTTTCTTCCAGGGAACCAGCCAAGTGGGCCGGAGAAAAATGCGGTCAAGCGGTACGCCGCTCACAAACAGCCAGCTGGCGACCATGGTTCGCAGGCGCAGATGGTGACGTTCCAAGCGCCGGTTGTAGGCCAGAATGCGCGTGGGCGCTTTGAGCCAGGCCGCAAGGCGCAAGGCGCGATAGCTGGGGTCGCCATCGAACAGCACTGGCGCGAGGCCGATGCGTTTTCTGCCAAGCCGCCGGCGCACCTGCAGGAACAGGCCAAAGATTGACGCGGGTTTCAGTTCGTCCGGACGAATGACGATGTGCTGGCGGTCTGGTAACAGGTCGCGGATTTCGGCCGACATCTTCTCGGACAGTTCCGGGTTGCCGGTGGCGAAGCACACTACCACCGCTTCCGGATCCTTGCCGAGGAAGCGGAATATCAGCTTTTTGAGGCGTTCTCTCGGGGCGACCTGGGGGTCGCCCGCCGACCTGGGGGTCGGCCCCACAGGAGCAGTCGGCCCCACAGGATCAGTAGGCTGTTCTCTCAATGAAATTCGATCGCGGTTACGTCGCCGGCCGTGTGAAACTTGGCGTCGGCGCGCGCAGTGTATTGGACCAAGACGGGCCGTCCGGTTTTCTGGACACCGCAGCTCAACGTTTTCATCAACTGCGCCGGATCGGTGACGAGAAGCTCCA
>DATFZA010000734.1:0-12538 GCA_035314765.1 Bryobacteraceae bacterium | reverse complement strand
CATTCGCCGGCGACTTCTTCGACGATTGCCGCGGAAGGTCCGGATGCATAAATGCCGGCGTTCTGATCCCACGCGGACGTCAGCCAATCCGCCGCCAGCGCTGCGGGAACCACGCCACCCACCACCCATGCGAAGAAACGGGCTCCGGCGCTGCCGAGCAGTCCGTCCTTTGCATCGCGTACGAGTTCTTCCACGACGGTTTCGGCGGGAAGGCTTTCGGAGTTCAGTGGTTTCTCGAGCCGGGCGCGCAGTTGCTCGAGGTCGGCTGTCACCGACACCGACCGATGGTCCAATCCGTCGAGATGATCGAGGGCGGCGCTCAGTGCAATTTCGAGCGACGGGGCGAAGGGGGACATGGAATTTAGTGTAGGAGCCAAGCTGGCTGCGGAGCTATCTGATTCTTGCTTGTTTAGCCCCGAACGTTAGTGAGGGGATGCGGCGCCGATCCCCTCACTTTAACGTTCGGGGTTAGACGGGAGGTGCTGGTTGATCAAGCAGCATTGGGTGGATCGGCACTCTACCGCCGCGCCTCGTGCTCGCTGTCTTCCACCAGTTTCTTTACCCTGTCCAGTTCCTGCCGCAGGCTACGCTCGCGCAGCGCCAGGCTCACCACGTAAATGAAAATGATCAGCCAGGCGGCAATCAGCCCGTAACACAAATACAAAAAATTTCTTTCCATGTTCAATTCCTAGAACGAATGCGCATAGCGGCGCAGCGAATCCACTTCGTGCCGCAGATCCTCTTGCCGCATGCGGATGAGAATCAAAGCCAGCGACAGCATCAACAGCGGAATCAGATTGATATAGACTGGCGCTTCCATTCCCGGCGCCATGCCGCCTCCGTTGCGCACGCTGAGCACCGGGCCGGGATGCTGGGTGCGAAACCACTCAATGGACTTCCAGACGATGGTGATGTCCACGCAACCTAGCACCGAGAGCACAGTGGAGAAACGGGCCCGCTGGTTGGGCTCATCCACCGCCCGCCGCAACATCAGATAGCCGCTGTAAATCAGTATGCAGATGAAATACGAGGTGAGCCGCGCGTCCCAGGCCCACCACACGCCCCAAATGATCCGTCCCCAGATGCTGCCGGTGACTAGCGTAATCGTCGCAAAGGCCAGCGAGACTTCCGTGATGGAGGCCGCGATCGAATCGTACCGGAGATCTTTTTTGACGAGATACATCAGACTGAATCCCATCGCCACAAAAAATCCGGTGAAGGACGTCATGGCCGACGGCACATGGAAGTAAAGGATGCGGAAAATAGCCCCCTGGTTCGCCTCGTCCGGAACATGCAGGAAAATTGTCCGGATGTTCCAGGCCAGGGTCAGGCAGGCCAACACGCAAAGCCCTACGATCAATTTGGTACGCATAGTTTTCACCCCACTAATACTGTATCCGCAAACGCGACGGCGAGCAGCGTGAATACGACATCGAACGCCACCAGCAAGCGAAACCAGACTTGATTGTCCGCTCCCACCGGCTCGCCTCCGATGAGAACTTTACTCAGTTGAACGGCGCCCAGCAGGACCGGGATGATAAACGGATACACCAGCGTGGGGAGCATGATCTCCCTCAGCCGCAGATTCACCGTCATCGCGCTGAACAGCGTGCCGATCACCGTCATGCCCCAGGTTCCCAGCATCACCACCAACAGCAGCACGGGAAACTGGCGCGCCCATTGCACGTTATAGAATATTCCGAAAACCGGCAGACAGACCAGCTCTACTACGAGCAACAGTACAAAATTCGCAATGGCCTTGCCGAAAAAGAGTTCCGCCGGACTGATGGGCGACGAGATCAGCGCGTCCAAACAATCGTTGATCAGCTCGCGGGCAAAACTTCGCGAAAGAATCAGGCTGCTGGCGAAGGCAAAAACCAGCCACAGCAGGCCTCCGGAGATCTCCCGCACCTCGTCGGAGTCGGGATCGAAAGCGAAGCTGAAGAGCAGCAGGATGACCAGCGAAAAAGAGAGCGAGGCGTTGATGGTATCCTTGCCGCGGATCTCCGACCGCAAGTCTTTGTAGGTGATGGCCAGCGAGTTCCGGAGAAAGTTCATGCCTCTCCATAGTTCCGGTAGAGCCAGGCGGGATCCTGCAGCATTTCCGCGCTGCGCTCCCCGCGAAACGCCAGTCTTCCGCGATTGATCAGCGCGACGTCGCTGGCCAGCTCCAGCGCTTCTCTCAACTGGTGGGTCGACATAATGATGGTGCAATCCCGGCTGCGGGCTTCTTCGAGAAGCTGCTGCAGAACGCGGATCGCGCGATCGTCCAGGGCGGTGAAAGGCTCGTCTAACAGGAGCAGCGCGGGATTGTGTAAGAAAGCGCGCGCCACGGCCAGGCGCTGCCGCATGCCCCGCGAAAATTCGCGGACCAAGCCATCCTGCACACGGTCCAGACCGGTGCGTTCGAGCCAATCCTGGGCGATCTTCGGCGGATTTTCAAGACCATATAGACGGGCAAAAAGACGCAGGTTCTCAAAGGCGGATAGTTCATCGTAGATGCCGATCCCGTGGCCGAGCACGCCGATGCGCCGCCGGGTCTCGACCGCGCGCGCTTCTTTGCCCAGCAGCGTGACGCGTCCGCGCGCCGGATTCGACAGGCCGGCGAGAATTCGAAGCAGCGTGGTTTTTCCCGCTCCGTTACGCCCGAGCAACGCCAGGCAGGCGCCGCGATCTACCGTAAAGGAAATGTCGCGCAACGCGGGATAATCGCCGAAGAACTTCCAGACTCCTTCAATGGCAACACCGGTTGCACTGGCCACAGCCTACTTTTTTGCTCCGGCCGGGAGGTGGCTGCGATACAGCACTACGGAAGCCAGAACGAGCACGGCGGCGGCGAGACCGAGGATCCAGAAAACAGAGCCGTAAATACGCGGGTTGACGGCTTTCAGATCGGGCATGCCAGTGTCTTCTGCCTGACCCTGACCGCCCGCCGCTTGCCCTGCTTGCTGTCCGGGCATGACCCCACTGCCTTCAATCTCCACTTTGTAGCTGGCGGCCTTGATCTTGTAGATAGTCGCTTGAGTTTTCGGTTCCGGCCCTAGATTCTCCAGCCCGTCGCCTTTGATGGTGAACCCTTGCGGCGCGACCAGGTCGACGTTGTCTTCCTTCTGGACAATCTTGCCGGACAGGATCAGCGGAGTGGCTGCCGGAAGAGTGTAATCGACATCAAAGCGCGTTTCCCCGGGCTTCACCGCGTAGTCCACTTTGTAGAAGTTGGGCTCTTTGGTCTTGCTGGCTTCGCGCTGAATCGGCATTCCCGCCGGACCCTGAATGAGCACATGCAGGTTCTTGGCCTCCGGCATCGCATAAAAGTGCAGGGTGCCATTGGCTGGATCGTTAAACGTCAACTTTGGGTCGCCCTTGTAGATATAGCTTTCGTTGACGTTCAAGTCGCCGCCCGTGCTGCTCAGCAGAATGAAATGCTGGATCACTTTCGCGCCGGCGGGATTCTTCGCGGCGTCGTAAATAGCCACTTCGAGCCCAGTGGACGGCGTGCCCGGAACGATCATCTTGTTGTAGATAACGCCCTGGTAGATGGCCTGAATCAGCGTGGGACCCATTACTTCCCGGTCCGATTGGAACTTGCCATCCGCACCGCTTTTCAGCGTGGCCAGTGTTTGCATTCCGCCTTGGCCGGGCTGGACCAGTTGTATCAGGACGTTCGGCTGCGGTTTGCCGGTGGTCTGATTGACTAAGATCCCGTCGATGGCGCAAGAGGCAGGCAGCGCGCAAAACAAGGTGAATAGAACGCTTTTCATGCCACCATCGCCTTTCCGCAAGCACCGCAGAATTTCATGGGTTGCGCAAACCTGGTATCGCAGTGCGGGCAACAATCGGCCAGCTCGGGAGCCGCCGGCTTCACCTCTTGTTTCGGCGATGGCTTGGGCGGCTGGAACTTCGGCGCGGCGCCTTGAATGCTATCGATCTCGGCCATCACTTTGGCCAGCTCCTTTTGAAGATCGAGCTTGGTCTTTTGATAATCGCCGTCGGAGAGCTTGCCAACGCGATATTCAAACTGCAGGTCGCGCAGGTTTTCATATATCTGCGCCTTGTGCTCTTCTAAATGCTGGGTGGGTGAAACCGGCGGGGCTTCCGGGATATCTTTGCCGCGCACCAGAATCGTCCAGCCCAGGGCGCCGAGCGCGACCACCACGGCTACAAAAAACACCATTTACTCTAACTTTGCCGTTTCCTTCTCAATCTGCTCGTGATAGCGGCTTAAAGCTGGATCACCGATCTCAGACGCGACAGCGACAGCGGCAACTCCTTTCTGCCGGTACTTACGAATTACAAAAACCACCAGAATCAAGCCCAGAAAGCCGGCGGAGTAAAACGATATCGATCCCAGAGTGCCGGGCGGGTTGACCAGGATTGCTTTCCCTTCGTCCCCCGAAATCCGGTCGAGTATGGCCTGATCCGGCATCCCGGCTTTTTGCATTTCCAGTACGCGCAGCCGGTGAGAGTAGCAGATCTTGCAGCCCGGATAAGGATCCATCTGGCAAGACATGTTCATCTTGCAGCCGCAAGTGCACTGCAGCTTTTCCACCACCCGCGTGACGGCTGGACTCTCGATCTCTTCCGCCGATTGAGCGTAGAGAGAGAGACCAGCAGTTACGAGCGCCAATAACAATAACTTTCTACTTGCCATCGTCTTACTGGAACACCTACTTAGGACCGGTCATGAAATAAGATTGCCATAGCTTTGGGACCGCTCCCTTTACGGTCGCGGCTCGGTCAAGAGCAACCCAAGCGACCGGATTAGCCCTTTGCAACGTTCGAACTCTCCTGCGCCACTTCCTTGCGCGTCACTCCGACAATTTGCGTGCGGGCATAGGACAGCCGAATCTTTGGCGGCACCATGCACACCAGCGTTCCCACCAGCAACACCCAGAACCCGATCCAAATCCAGGTCACCAGCGGGAAGATGTAGGCCTGAATCACTTCATGCTTCCCGTCGCTCGAGGGCCCTGGATAATTCAAGTACAGGTCCTCATTCAAACGCCGCTGAATCGCTACTTCGCTCGTCGGCTGCTGGCTAGATTTATACAGACGGTGCTCTGGTTCCATCCTGCCGATCTCCCGCGACCCGCTAAACACATCGACGATCATTTTCCGCCAGGCGTAGTTCGAGTTTTCGCCTTCCTGCACGTCGGCGATCTTCATCGTGTAGCGCCCAAACTGCATGGTGTCGCCCACGTTGAGTTCCCGTGTCGTGTCCTTGTTGAACGCGGCGCCGGTATAGCCGATAAACATGATCACGATGCCCATATGGACGATATAGCCGCCATAACGGCGCGTGTTGCGGTGAGTGAGTTCAATCACGGCCGGAATGAAGCCGACGTCGTTCTTGGCTTGCAGAATTCGAGCGCCCTTCCAGAACTCGAGGGCGATGGTGGTGGTGACAAACAAGCACAGCCCAAAGGACATCAGGGCAAAGGGATGCTCATAAATCCCGAAAGCCGACAGAAACACCATCAGCGCCAATCCCGCCACGCTAGGCCACATAAAGGCGCGTTTCAGGCTCTCCGGCGAACTGCGCCGCCAAGCGATCAGCGGCCCGACGCCCGTCAGAAACAGAAGTCCCAGGCCGATGGGTATGTTGATCCGGTTGAAGAACGGCCCGTCCACGCTGATCTTTTCGCCGGTTACCGCTTCTGAAATCACCGGGAACAGAGTGCCCCAAAGCACCGCAAAGCAACTCGCCACCAGGATCAGGTTATTGAACATGAAACTGGATTCGCGCGAGACTACGCTTTCGAGGTTGGCTTCGCTCTTCAGATAAGGCAACCGGTCCAGAATCAGAAATACGGTCCCGGCAATGCCAATCGCGAGAAACGTCACGAAATACGTTCCGATGCTCGATTGCGCAAACGCGTGCACCGAACTCACCACGCCGGACCGCGTCAGAAACGTACCGAAGATGCATAGAAAGAAGGTCGCGGCCACCAGGACCTGGTTCCAGACCTTCATCATTCCTTTTTTCTCCTGCATCATCACGGAGTGCAAGAAGGCCGTGGCCGTAATCCAGGGAAGCAGGGAAGCGTTCTCCACCGGATCCCAGGCCCAGTAGCCGCCCCAACCGAGCACGGCGTACGCCCAGCCTTGGCCTAACAAGATTCCCGTTGACTGAAACAGCCAGGTGACTAATGTCCAACGCCGGGTGGTGGCGATCCAGGAATCGCTCGGCTGGCGCGTGATCAGCGAGCCGATCGCAAACGCGAACGGAACCGTGAATCCCACATAGCCGAGGTACAACATCGGCGGATGAATCACCATCGTCCAGTACTGCAGTAGAGGATTGAGCCCTTGGCCCGCGCCTTCCACTACATTGCCCCGGCCGGCTTCCAGAATCTTGAATGGGCTCAGCGGCAGCGTGATCAGCAGCAGGAAGAACGACTCAGTGGTCATCATCACCGCGTTCACCCACGGCATCATGTCCCGCAGCCTGCGCCGGTTAGTGAACACCACAACCATCGAATAGCTGGCCAGTATCCACGCCCACAGCAACAGGCTGCCTTCCTGGCCGCCCCACCACGCGGTGAAGCGATAGATGAGGGCCATGTTGGCGTCGCTGTGCGCGGCCACATACGACATCCGGAAATCGCCGGTCATCAGCGAGTACACCAGAATGCCGGCGGCCACCGTGACCAGACCCCACACCGCGTACACGGCGCGCTCCCCGCTCACTACCAGAAAAGCGTTCTTCCGCAGTTTCCCGACGATCGAAACGACCACGGAGTAAACGGAAAGACAAATAGCCAGAAGTAGCGCCAGGGCGCCTATGTTTTCCACAGGTGTGTTACCTATTCCTTAGAGTCCTAAAAGCTACCGGTTCCTTAGAGCCCTTAAGCTACCGGTTGGCCGGTCTTACATGCCGGCTTGGTTCGCGGCGCGAGGCTTCGCTTCATACTTAGAGGCGCACTTGGCTTGAATTTTGTTGGCCTGAAAAACACCGTCCGGGCCCATCCGGCCGTCGGCGAGCGCCTGAGACTCGTCCTTAAAAGTGTCGGGCAACGGCTCGGAGCCGGTGTAGACGACGTTCATCTTCATCGCATCTTCGTGAATGGTGAAGCGAACTTCGCGTCCACTGCGCACGATCGTGCCGGGAACAACATAACCGCTCACACGGAGCCGTTTGCCGTGAACCTGGTTGCCCATGGTATTCACTTCCGCAATCGTCTTGTAGTAACTCTTGCTTTCGCTGACACCGCCGACGGCGAGCCATGCGAGCACACCGATGATTATGGCAACCAAAATCGCAAACTTCCCGTAGGTCTTCATGCAGATCTCCTAGAAAAACCGCTCCTGATAGTCCAGTATAGCGCTGGCGCGCCTTGACTTGGGTCCACACCGGACTCTTTGGTTGAGCACGTTGGTCGCCTTTCTATGCATGGCAGGCAACGCACACCAGTTGAGTATTCCGTGCCGCGGCGGGGACGCTGGCCGGTGGACGTAACCCCCACATCGTCAACAAGATCACAATTCCCGTGGCGGTTGCCCAAACCGCATGCCGGGCCGGCCTTGGGGCGGCGCTCGGCTCCATCCGATTTTCGGCAATTCTGCGCCAAAGCGCGCAGGGAGCTTCCGTTCGGGCCAGATGCCGACCTAATATTTCGTTTCGTAATTCTGAATGTGTCACTGTTGCCTCCTGCTTACCCGCAGGTACGATAATCGCCGTTCCAACACTTTATGAGCCCGGTTCAGGCGCGATCCCACGGTGCCCGGAGAGCAGCCGAGAATCTCCGAAATCTCGTCATAAGACAGGTTTTCGGTATAACGCAGCACCACCACGATGCGCTGCTCCGGCGCCAAACCCGCAACCACTTGCTGCACGTCATGTTGCATTTCGTTTCGCAGCAAATCGTGCAGCACCGTTTCCCGCCGGACGGTGAACAGGTTGACCAGGTCTTCGAGCAGCGGCATCCACCTGCGGGCGCGCCGGCGGTGATCCAGGCAGCTATTGGCCACCATCCGGTACAGCCAGGAATCGAAGCTCGCCTGGCCCCGGAAGTCCTGAATCTTCGCAAGCAGCTTCAGAAACGTGTCCTGGGCGATGTCCATGGCCACCGCCTCGTTTCCGGAATACCGCAAAGCGATGGAATAAACGCGGTCTTTGTTCGACTCAAAAAGCTGCCGGAACGCGTCCTGGTCGCCGCGCTGGCAGGCTTCGATGACTTCGCGGCCGTCCAGTACCATCTCGAATAGTTTAGACGGAACTGCCTGCGAGTTTCTTCCCACTTTTTTATTTGTCCGCTTGAACCGCGTCGGGCGGCTTGGCCGCGGAATCATTCAGTAGAAACCGGTCGAACCAATATAACTGCCAGTTCATACTTTCGACCAGATGCTTCGGCTCCCCGGTCCGCGTCAAATTATGGTTCTCGCGCGGAAAGAGCACCAGTTCAGCCGTTACTCCATAGTGTTTCAAAGCGCGGAACCATTGCTCTCCCTGCTCGATCGGCACGCGGTAATCGTTATCCGAGTGCAGCACCAGCGTGGGCGTCTTCACGTTGCGAGCATATTTCAGGGGCGATGCGTCCCAATACTGCTCGAAATTATCAAACAACGGACCTTTGAAGTCCTCCTCGTGGCCGTAGGCGCCATCGCGAGTGCCATCGTCGCTGATGAAGTTGGAAACGCTACGCAATGTCACCGCAGCTCTAAACCGGTTGGTGTGCCCCAAAATCCAGTTGGTCATAAACCCGCCGTAACTGCCGCCCGTCACTCCCAACCGGTCCGTGTCGATCCAGGGATTCTGTTTGATCGCCGCGTCCAGCCCTGCCATCACATCCTGATAATCCATACCGCCCCAATTGTTGAGGATGCCACGCTCAAACTTCTCACCATAACCGGTGGACCCACGCGGATTGCAGAAGAAAACGCCCCAGCCCTTGGCGGCGTAGACCTGGAACTCCTGATACCAATCCGTCCCGTACTGGCCGGCCGGCCCGCCATGGACGCTTAAAATCAGTGGATACTTCTTGCCGGGCTCCCAACCCAGCGGTTTGACCAAGAAACCATCCACGGCCCAGCCGTCGGTGCTCTTATAAGGAAGCCGTTCCACGGAGGCGAAGTCCAGTTCAGACCACAGCTTGGTATTGAGATGGGTGAGCTGGCGCTCGCCGGCGCCATCGAGCGACGAGACATACAAATCGTCCAGATGCTTGAAGTCATTGGCCAGGTAAGACATCAGTCCGGCTTTGGCGTTGACATCGTACCCGTGGACCGAACGCTCTCCCTGGGTGACGGGAGCAAACTTGCGCGCCGCCAGGTCCACGCGGAACACCTGGTTGGTTCCCCGGAACCCGGTTTCGAAGCGGAGTTCCGGGGGCGCGACCCATTCCAAGCCGCCCGGAATCAGATCCAGGTTCTCGACAACCAGTGTCGACGCCACGCCACCGGTCGCTGGCGCGACATACAGCCGCGGAAACTGGCGCCGCTGCGTCTGCCCCGCAAAGGCGATCTTGCTGCCATCCGGCGACCACCGGGGTTCGGTGTCGGCGAATTCATGGTCCGAGATCTTGGTGAGCGGACCGCCCTCGGCCGAAATCACCCAGACGTCTTTATTCAGGCCGTTTTCGAGTTCCTTGCCGGTGCGATCGGAAACAAAAGCGATGCGCGTGGAATCGGGCGACCATTGCGGATCGGTATCGTTCCAGTCGTCACCCGAGGTCAGAGCGCGATCATCCCCGGTGGCCGCGTCCACGATCCAAAGATGCGAACGCCGGTCGTCAAACCAGCCGGTATCGTTGAACTTGTATGAAATATGGGTGTAGTGGCGCACATCGCTCTTGCGCGTGCCGGCATCGCCGGGGCCGATGCGGCTGACCGCCACAATCCGCTTGCTATCGGGAGACCACTGATAGCTCATGACGCCGTTCTTCAGATGCGTCAGCGGCTGGCCTTCGCCGCCGTCGAGGCGCAGAATGAAAATCTGCCGGGGATTCGGATCGCCTTCGCCGCCGCCTCTGCTCGCGAGAAAGGCCAGACGCGTGCCATCCGGCGACCAGCGCGGGGCGTTGGCGCCATCGGCGGTCAGCTTCCGCGGCGCCGAGTTGGCATCGGTCGCGACCACCCAGATGGAGCTGACGCGCCGGTTTTTTTTCTGATCGACGGTGGTGAGAACGTAGGCGGCTTGCTTGCCATCGGGCGACAGGCGAGCGTCGCTGATGAACTCGAAGGCAAGATAGTCTTCTGGAGTGACGCCCCGCCGCGAAGACGACGTGGCCGCCGGCAACGTCAGGACAAGCGCCGTCAGGACAAGCGCAAGAGAAGCAATGCAAGCGCGTAACATAGAATTTCGACCAGTCTAGCACCCGGGAATTTCGACTAGTCTAGCACCCGGGCACGGCGCCAGCCGCTTCCACGCCTTCATTCCCGTCATGATATGCAACATGATACGTTCATGCTACTTATGATGATATGTATCATGCAAGGGCGCGCGCTCGCTATGATAGTTGCGGATGACCTTAGCGGAGCTCGGAGAATGTATCGTCGAACTACGGCTGGCAAACTCGGACCTGACGCATGTTGAGGTCAAGGCGGCGGCGAGCGAATTACCCAAGCGTCTTTGGGAAACACTCTCGGCTTTTTCGAACACGACCAAGGGCGGGGTGTTGATCCTCGGCATCTCCGAGGAGTCGAAATTCAAAATCGACGGCGTAAAGAATCCCAAGAAGCTCCTGCAGGATCTCGCCAGTATGTGTGACGTAATGAATCCCCCGGTCCGTGCTTATATCCAAATTCACCGAATTGAGCAGAAAACCGTTATTACCGCGGAGATTCCAGAGATACCCGCCAGCGCCAAACCCTGCTATCATCCGGGCGCGGGTCTTACGAACGGAGCCTTTGTTCGCGTCGCGGACGGCGACCGAAAGCTTAGCTCGTACGAAGTGCAGATGATGCTGGCCGCGCGTGGACAGCCCACGGACGATGAAGAGCCAGTTCCGGGCACGAGCGTAGCCGATCTGCAAGCCCAGCTAATCAAGGGACTGTTGTCCCGTCTGCGGAAGCGCCCGGGTAGCGTCTTTTCCCGCCTCTCCGATGACGCGATCCTGCGCACCCTAAAGGTTCTCGTTCCCGCTGGCAAAAAGTGGGTTTGCTCGTTGGGCGGCATATTGGCTCTTGGGAAATATCCGCAGCGCTTCTTTCCCGCCCTAGGCCTCACTTTCGTAGTTTTTCCAGCATCTGAAGTAGGTCAGCCCGGACCAAGCCTGGAACGATTCCTGGACAACGAGCGCATTGAGGGCACGATTTCCGACATGCTCCGTCCGACGCTGGATATCCTCCGGCGTAACATGAAGCACAGATCCATCGTCAAGGGACTGTATCGCGAGGATACAGAAGAGTATCCTGCGACGGCGGTTCGGGAGGCTATTATCAATGCGCTCGCTCACCGCGATCTAAGCAGTGGTTCCCGCGGGACGCCGGTCCAAATCCACATGTTCCCGGACCGCTTGGTTATTCATAACCCTGGCGGCCTCTATGGCCCGGTTACGGTGGACTCACTAGGACGTGAGGGCATTTCCGCGACGCGCAACAATATGCTTCTTCGATTACTGGAAGATGTCGCGCCCACGGGAGAACAACAGGCCGTTTGCGAGAATCGAGGTTCCGGGGTGGGTGCGATGTTGGCGGCGCTTCGACAAGCTCGCTTGCCCGACCCGGTCTTTGAGAATCGAATTGCAACGTTTCGAGTGACATTTCTCAACACCCCTGAACGTCGCAGACGAGATCGCAGAGCCGATATCTTACAGTTGCTTCGCAACCGCGGGGCCCTATCCCGGGCAGAGATTAGCCAAGCTTTAAGCCTATCGGATATTTCAATCCGCAAATGGCTAGCCACCATGCGGAAGGAGAAGGTTGTTGTGATTACCGGACAGAAAGCAAGATCCAAGAACGTACGTTATGAGGCAGCGCGCGGTTAAAGAGGGCACCGCAAGTGGCCGCGACGGCCGGGCCGAATCAGGCGAATCGCACAGCGGCGATAACCAACGTCGGCATCTGATTGTTCCAACTGTCCGGGATGTCATCGAACGGTAGCCGGAACGAGCGGATTTCACCCGGTTTGAGGTCGGTCTTGATCAGGGGAACGCGTTCGCGCTTGATAACCTGGCCAGCGCGGTCATAAAAGACACAGGTCACGGCAGCATATTGAATGGTCCGCTCTCCGTTATTGGCAATCTTGCCGACGATCTCGGTGACGGTCTGGCCGGTGTAGCTGTCCGTGGCTTTCAGGCCGACTTCGCTCAACTGAAGTTTGTGGACGTAGCTTTTGGCTTCAGGCGTTAGAGGAGCTTCCGTTGAGGCGGGAGGCGGCGAACATGCGCTGAGCAAGAGCGCCAAGGCAAGCCAGCTACGAGCCACTGACGGTCATCTCCCGGATGAGCACGGTGGGCGCGGCGGTGGATGAGCGGAATTCGAGGTCCGAGCCAATGTACTCCATCTCAGTGAGCATCTGCTGCAACGTGGACGCCACGGTGATCTCGGATACAGGATACGCGAATTCGCCGTTCTCGATCCAGAGGCCGGCAGCGCC
>DATFZA010000733.1:0-8539 GCA_035314765.1 Bryobacteraceae bacterium | reverse complement strand
GGGCAGCGGGGCGATGCGCTGCGGTGCAAGCAATTGGGCATTGGCGGATACCTGAATAAGCCGGTCCGTCAGTCGGACCTGTTCGAATGTATTAACGGCGTGCTCGGCGCCAGGGCGCAGTCCGCCAGGCAACCTCAACTGATCTCCCGCCATACGCTGAGGGAAGCGCGACGCCGCATCCTGCTGGCTGAGGACAACGCGGTGAATCAACTCCTGGCCGTACGGCTTCTGGAACGGCAGGGCCACAGCGTCGTCACCACTTGCAACGGCCGCGAAGCGGTGGAAGCTTTGGAACGCGAGTCCTTCGATCTGGTGCTGATGGATATACAAATGCCCGAGGTGGACGGCTTTGAGGCCACAGCCATCATTCGCCAGAAGGAAAAAATCAGCGGCGCGCACATTACGATCATCGCGATGACGGCGCATTCCATGAAGGGCGATCGGGAACGGTGCCTGGCGGCCGGCATGGATGGCTACATCTCGAAGCCAATTCAGGCGGAAGAACTGCTGGCTGCCGTCGGCTATAGCGACGCCGTCGGCTATAGCGACGCCCCAGGTTAGGAAGGCAGGCACTTCTCCACAAAACTGTGCGCCATCGCCGCGAATCCTCACCCGGTGCGAAGAAACCAGGCAAGTGAGATGCAGCCGTCGATGAGCGTTCATCGCCGACCGAAAACGCGGCCGCGAATTCCGAGGCGGCTGCGATTCTCTTGGCCAGCCGCGGCTGAAGCGCCGGCAAGGCTGCCGTCAGGAAGGTTCCCGGTGGCCTGGCCGGAATCAGGCTGCTGAGGTCAACCGGTAACGCGCTCTTTTCCCAGAGGAAGCCGGACCGGCGCGAACTAGCTAGTCAATGGCTAAGCCACCGGCCCGGGAATGGAGTAAAGAAGCTGCGTCGTTGGTGCTGCTGTCCAGGCGAGTTCTGGCCAGCCCGGATTCTGCACCCTGGGTCGGCGTCGCAGTCGCCATCCGGAACCAGCAGGACCGCATGCTGGTCGCCGCTCGGGAGCACTCCAATGGCTACAATCTCCCCACGATCATTGATATAGTCCACATCACCCACGGTGAAGTTGGAACCGGGCTCCAGCAAGGCGTTTAGGTCGACGCTGGGACCGCCATTCTCCCACAGCAGCCCAGGCCCGCCTCCCACGCCGCAGATCCCGGTGTCGATGATGACCTGGCCTGCCGCATTGATATCGATGGCGGTGCTGCAGGGCCAGCCCTCAGCGAAACCCAAGTCGGCCGCTTTGCCGTTCTTCCAAAGGACGGCGTGATGGTTGGTGCTGGCGGCGACGTCCGCGCGGCCGACGATCTCCCCGGAATCGTTGATGGCGGTTGCCTCGCCATTACTGCCTCCCAAGGTGCCGAGGTCAATGATTTTGCCCGCCTGCCACAAAAAGGGGTGGTGGGTCAAATCCATCGCCAAATTGGACGTACCAACCACTTGGCCGCGATTGTTGAGATCATTTGGTATGGCCAACGCGCCTCCAAGAGTCCCCACGTCTGTCATTCTGCCGTTTTCCCAGAAAAAAGGATGCTGGGTTGGCTGGCCCCCGTTTCCGGGGTTTGGAGTGTAGTCGGTAAAAGATTGCCCGGCGATTTGGCCGCGATCGTTTATCAACGCCGCGAAACTGTCTGGGCCACCGAGCGTGCCGAGATCTTGCAGTCTTCCTCCCTCCCACAAGAAGGCGTGTAATTGCGTCGTGGCCGGGTAAAACAATGTCCCGCCCGCGAAGGTGTTTGAGAAGGGATCGGGAATCAAGTTTAGCGCTCCTCCAACAACCTGGCCGATGTCGTTGATGTCGGCTGGATTGCTTTCATTTCCGCCGAAACTACCGAGGTCCACGATGTGTCCATTGAGCCAGACCACGGCGTGCAGCTCGGGAAACCCAATTAACGGGTCGATCTTTCCATTTTCGGATTGTCCGATAACCACGCCGACCTCATTCAGCGCATATCCAAAGCTAGTGAACCCTCCGGGGAGAGTACCCAGGCTATGCAGCACGCCATTCTTCCAGAGAAAAGCGTTATCGATGAAGCCGTCGAAGGTTGGGTTTGGCGAGAGAGACTCCATTCTTGCAGTGTCGGCAATGCCTACGACGACCCCGCCGTTGGTTAACATCTTCGCTAGCGGCGAGGTGGAAATATAGCTGTTGGGCCCGCCAAAAGTGCCGAGGTCCACCAGCCGGTACTTCTGATGCTTCGACGGGTTGTTTTGCGATACGTTGGTTTGCGCTGGCAGGCCATTCGGCACTGCCATCGCGGTGAATAGTAAAATTGCCGCGGTGGCGCATGGCCAGGCGCTTCGGCGATTGTCTATGTAGTGTTTCATGGTGGGACAAGTCATCTGCGCAGCCAGCATGCGGCATAGGCCGTTGCGGGTCAACCGAACTGTGGCTGAACTTTGGCTGAACAGAGGCAACCATCCTGGGCACAGCAAGTTGCAGAACTGGCTGAACTGGCTCGCTGGCATGCCGATGGTGGTTCGGGTAGGATAGATAGGTACCCCTTGAAAGGCTTGTCTCTGCGCGTTGCGCCGTCTAACATTATTCGTTTTGGCCGCTTTGAGCTGGATCTCATCGCGGGCGAACTGTACGCTGAGCGTCAGAAGATCCCACTCCAGGAACAACCGTTCCAGCTGTTGCGGATGTTGATCGAACGCCCTGGCGAAGTACTGACACGCGATGACATCCGGCGGACACTCTGGCCGAATGGCACGATGGTGGAGTTCGACGACAGCATCAATACGGCCATCAAAAAACTGCGTCTCGCACTGGGGGATTCGGCGGAGGAGCCCCAATATGTGGAGACCGTCGCGCGCCGCGGCTACCGGTTGATGGTTCCGGTCTTCGAGGTCCAACGAACTGGCCCGAGCCCGCTTCGCGGAGCGCCTAACGGGCAGGAGCGCGATTCCCACACCGCAAAGCAGACAGGCGTAATGCAGCGCCGACAGTTATTGCTCGCCTGGGGTGTCGCGGCACTACTGGCGGTGAGCCTGGTTGCGGTTTTGATGGTGCGCTACCGCGAGAAACCTCCGCCGGCGCCGACTTTGCACCTGTTGGCTGCGACGCCGGAAGGTCTGCTGCCCATTCTATCGCCCGACGGCCGCAAGGCGGCATTCATCATGAAAGGCCGGCTTTGGATTCAGTTTCTGGAGTCGGGAGAATCGCGTGATTTGGGGCCCGCCGAAGATCTGGAGCCGTTCTGGTCCCCCGACAGCCGCTACATCGGATATTTATTCCAAAGAAAACTCAAGAAGATCGAGGCGGCGGGCGGCCCACCACAAACTGTGGCGGACCTGCGCGCCGAATCCTTGTTCGGAGGTGGCGCTTGGAATCAGGACGGCGTGATCGTCTTCGGCGACCGCTTAATCGGCCTATTTCGGGTACCGGCTTCCGGAGGCAACCCAATACAAATCACCGCCCTCAATTCCGCCCACAACGAAAACAGCCAGTATGGTCCCTCTTTCTTGCCGGATGGACGCCATTTCGTTTACATTCGTGCCTCGACGGACGAGGGGAAGAGCGCCCTTTATCTCGGCTCGGTGGACGCGAAACCGGACCAACAAGGTTCCACGCCATTGCTGCCCAGCAATTCCCAACCCATATATACGCCATCGGCCGACCGGGGCACCGGTTACCTGCTCTTTGTTCGCGAAGGCAGTCTGCTGGCCCAGCCGTTCGATAACCGCCGCATGCAGCCAAAAGGGCAGCCCGCAACCGTGGTCGAGGACCTCAGCTTTCGCTTCGCGGGCACCTCGTACGAGCTTTTCTCCGCCTCGGCCAATGGCGTCCTGGTGTTCGGGCACGGAACCAGGGCCGCTCGACAGCTCACCTGGTACGACCGGGAGGGCAAAGTCGTGGGAACCGTGGGAGAGCCGGGCCTTTACTTAAACGTGATGATCTCGCCGGATGGGGCTCGGCTGGCTGTGGGTAGGCACAATTCGGGAGTGGACGCGCTCAGCATCTTTCTGCTGGATCTCTCGCGAAGCGCCGCGGCCACGCGGTTGGCGATTGGCTCGCCCAGAGACGCCCACCCGGTCTGGTCACCGGATGGGAGCCACATCATCTTTTGTTCCAACCGCGATGGGCCCTACAACCTCTATCAAAAGCGTGCGGACGGTGCAACAGAGGAGCAAGTGCTGCTCAAGTCCAGTGAAGACAAGTATCCTACTAGCTGGTTGCGCGACGGACGATTCTTACTGTATACAATGGTGAACCCAAAAACGAAGGCGGACATTTGGGTACTGCCGCTCGAGGGCGCCAGGAAACCGCTCCCCTTCCTGATTACCGAATTCAACGAGCGCCAAGCGCGCTTTTCCCCCGACGGCCGATGGGTCGCCTACACCTCCGATGAATCGGGCCAAGACGAGATCTACGTGCGGTCATTTTCATTGAAGTCCGACGGGACGGCGATGGAAGCGGGCGGCAGGTGGCAGATCTCGGTCGGCTCCGGGGCGGAGCCGCGCTGGCGCGGCGACGGCCGGGAAATCTATTACCGTTCCGTTCTCGATGGAAAGCTGATGGCCGTAGAAATTGCGGTCAACACCACGTTGCGGGCCGGAATGCCTAGGCCCCTGGGGGCGCCTGTGCCCTTCACCAAGCCTTGGCCGGATGACGGCGCCAGGTGGGATGCCAGCTCTGACGGCAAGCGATTCCTGGTGGTAACTCAACCGGCGAGCAAGCCGCAGCGGTTCTCAGTCATTCTGAACTGGCAAGCTGGTTTGAAGAACTAGGGCGGTTCAGGAGGGGCCGAGGCGTTTCTGCCGCCAAAATTTCGACTGGGCGTAGCGGGATCCACACTTTCTGAATCATGTGGCTCAAGAGGCTAGACGGAGGAGCGCCCAGGACATTGCGCCCTGGTTTCCAGGGCCCCAAGAACACTGGCCGGATGGCTGCCGGGTCACCAATACCTCATTGGAGTTATGGGAGACTGCTACCAAATGTGTAACCCGAAAAGTCACCCGTAGCGGGATGCTTTTGCCGGGGCGATGGCTCACAGTGAGGAGTACGCCAGGGGCGGCAAGACGCTGGTCCCGAGTTTCCAGCGACGGAAACCACCGGAGGAACATCAGAATCCCAGTTGCACGGAGAAAGACGAATGCCAATCTCGCAGAAGACAAATTCGGCGCCGTCCGGAATGTCCCCGACGCCGCAACGCATACTGACTACTGTTTTGCTGACTGGGATCGCCGCGAGCCTCGCCGCCAGCGCGGGGTGCGCCCGCGCCACCAGCGGCGCGGCTCCAGCGCCGTTGCAGGTTCAAGTAGTGAAGGTGGAGCAGAAGGATGTTCCGGTTTACCGCGAATGGATCGGCACGCTGGACGGTCTGGTCAACGCCGACATCAAAGCTGAGGTGTCCGGTTACCTCACCCAGCAGGCTTACACCGAAGGCAGTTTCGTGAAGCAGGGTCAATTGCTGTTTCAGATCGATCCCCGCCCGTTCCAAGCGTCCCTGGACCAGGCCAAAGGCCAACTGGCGCAGGCCGAGGCCCAGTTGGAGCAGGCCCGCGCTCAACTGCTGCAGGCGGAAGCGCAGGTAGCCGTGATGGCGGCCAACCAGCGCCGAACCCAGCTCGATGTGGACCGTTACACGCCGCTGATTCAACAACAGGCGATCACTCAGCAGGATTTCGATAACGCCATCCAGAATAATACCGCCGCCAAAGCGCAGCTTCAATCGGCCCAGGCGCAAGTGGCCACGGCCAAGGCCCAGATCACGGCCAGCGGCGCGGCCGTTGAGTCGGCAAAAGCCGCGGTCGAGACCGCGCAGATCAACCTCGGCTTCACTCGGGTTACTTCGCCAATCGATGGCATTCCCGGAATCGCCGTATTACAGGTTGGGGCCCTGGTGAGTCCGGCGAGCGGCGCCATCACGACCGTCTCGACGGTGGATCCGATCAAGGTCTACTTCACGCCCAGCGAGCAGGAATATCTGGACCTCGCCCGCCAATTCCCGACGGCCGAGAAACGTCAGGCGCAACTGAACACGCGAACGTTTGAACTGATTCTGGCGGATGGCTCGGTGTACCCACCCATCGGCAAGTTTTACTTCGCCGATCGCCAGGTGGACGTCAGGACTGGCGCCATTCGGGTCGCAGCGTTATTCCCGAACCCGGGAAATAGCCTGCGTCCGGGTCAATACGGAAGAGTCCGTAGCGCAGTCCGAATCGAGCCAGGAGCGCTGCTGGTTCCGCAACTGGCGGTCATCGATCTGCAGGGCACGCATCAGGTGGCGGTGGTCGACAGCGGCAACATGGTCAGGATCCAAGCCGTGGACCTGGGCGAAACTATCGGCAAGGAATGGATCGTTCAGAAGGGCCTAAAGCCGGGCGAGCGAGTGATCGTCGAAGGCATACAGAAGGTCCGGCAAGGAATGCAAGTCGATCCGAAGCCGTTCCACCAGGGGTAAACCAGCCATGTCCAAATTCTTTATTAATCGCCCGATTGTAGCGATTGTGATCGCGATATTCACGGTGATTGTGGGCGCGGTGGTGGTTAGCAGCCTGCCGGTCGCCCAATTTCCGGCGATTGCGCCACCGGAGGTGCAGATCTCCGCGATCTATGTTGGCGCGGACGCGCAAACCATCGAGCAATCGGTGGCGACGCCGATCGAGCAGCAAATGAGCGGCGTCGACAACATGAACTACATGTATTCGCTGAATGCGACGGCCAATGGGCAGATGCGATTGACCGTTGATTTCGACATAGCCACGGACCCCAATACTGACCTGATTCTGGCGCAAAGCCGCGAGACGCAGGCCGCGCCGCAGCTTCCAGTGGATGTCACCAACTATGGCGTCACCGTGCAGAAATCCGTGCTGGCTCCGCTGATGCTCATTGCCCTGAACTCACCCAAGGGTACTTATAACGACAGGTTTCTGGCAAATTACGGCTATATTAACTTGAATGATCAGCTCACTCGGGTGAAGGGAGTCGGGACCATTCAGATATTCGGCGCCGGCCAGTACGCCATGCGCCTCTGGGTGAAACCCGATCAGCTCGCCAAGCTGCAGATTACCGTGCCGGAGATTGTCTCCGCTATCCAGACGCAAAACTCCGTCAACCCGGCGGGGCAAGTGGGCAGCGAACCCATTCCCAAAGGCCAGGCGTTTACTTACTCGGTACGCGCGCAGGGGCGGCTGAGCTCGCCCGAGGAGTTCGAGAACATCGTGGTTCGCGAGACTATCGATACCGGGATCGTGCGAGTTCGAGACGTGGCCCGGGTGGAATTAGGAGCGAACGATTACAGCGTCACCGGGCACCTGGATGGAAATCCCTCCGCGGTGATCGCGGTTTATCAATTACCAGGGTCCAACGCCGTGGAGACCGCCGCGGCGGTAAGAAAGATGATGTCGGAAGCCAAGAAGCGATTCCCGGACGACATTGACTACACCATCCCCATCGACACGACGCGGGCGGTGAACGAGGGAATCAAGGAGATTGTCCAGACTCTTTTGATTGCCATCGCTCTGGTAGTTTTGGTGGTCTACATCTTCCTGCAAGGTTGGCGCTCTACGCTGATTCCGCTGCTGGCGGTTCCCGTGTCGCTGGTGGGCGCGTTCATACTTTTTCCGGTGTTCGGCTTCACCGTCAACACGCTCTCTTTGTTCGGCTTGGTTTTGGCAATCGGCCTGGTGGTGGACGACGCCATCGTGGTGGTGGAAGCCGTCGAACGCCATATCGAGGATGGTCTTGCGCCGAAAGAGGCAGCACTGAAAGCCATGGAAGAAATCTCGGGGCCGGTGATTGGAATCGCCCTGGTCCTTTCCGCGGTATTTATTCCCACCGCATTCATCCCCGGCATCACCGGCAGGCTGTATCAGCAGTTCGCCGTGACCATCGCGATCTCGGTGATCTTGTCGGCTTTCAACGCGCTCTCTCTCAGCCCCGCTTTGTCGGCGCTGATTCTGAGACCGAAGAAGGAGAGCAAAGGGCCGCTGGCAAAATTCTTTGGCCTGTTCAACCGGTTGTTCGGCCAGGGCACCAACGCCTACGTGCGTGTATCCGGAGCGCTGGTGCGCAAGAGCGCGTTCGCATTGGTTCTGTTGGCCGCCTTCGGAGCGGCCGGCTTCTTCTTCTCGGGCAGATTGCCAACCAGCTTTCTTCCGGATGAGGACCAGGGCTATTTCTATCTGAATGTCCAGCTTCCCAACGCCGCTTCCCTGGAACGGACCGAAGCAGTAGTGGCGAAGATCCAGAAAATCGCCGCAGCCATCCCCGGCGTGGAGCACGTCACCACCATCTCTGGTTTCAGCCTGTTGAGCCTGGTGCGAACCAGCTACAACGCGTTCGGCTTTATCAGCATGAAGGAATGGGACGACCGTAAGACCAACGCCCTGCAGTTCCAGGAAATCAAAACCCGCCTGAATGCGGAACTGAGCAAGCTTCCGGAGGGTGTGGCTTTCAGTTTCTCGCCGCCGGCCATTCCCGGCGTCGGCACATCCGGAGGCTTTACCTTCATTCTCGAAGACCGGTCTGGCGCGGACGTCAAATTTCTTTCCGACAATCTCAACAAATTCATGGCCGCGGCCCGCAAACGG